>JBDHDY010000014.1:0-15608 GCA_039591275.1 Gemmatimonadota bacterium
CGAACATCGTGGTGCTCGGGCCCAGTGTGGATTTCCCCATCACCCCCAAAGAGCACGGTACCAGTTTCCTGTTCGAGCGCCGTCATCTATGGCTGCGCGCCAAACGCCAAACCGCCATCATGAAGGTTCGCCACGAGATCATCCAGGCGATCCGAGACTTCTTCTACCAGCGGGATTTCGTGCTGGTAGACACTCCCTTACTCACTGGCTCCATCGGCGAAGAGGCGGGCAGTCTCTTCAAGACGGATTACTTCGATCTCGGCAACGCGTATCTGGCGCAAACCGGACAACTATACCTAGAGGCGGCCGCGGCCGCCCTCGGGAAGGTGTACTGCTTCGGCCCCACATTTCGCGCCGAAAAGTCCAAGACGCGCCGGCACCTCACGGAGTTCTGGATGGTTGAACCGGAAGTTGCATGGTATGACTCCGAGGACAACATGCGACTCCAAGAGGACTTCGTGTCGTTTATCGTCGAGCGTTGTCTGGAACGTCGCAAGGAAGAGCTAGGACAACTCGAGCGCGACACCGCGCCGCTCGAGAGGGTGCAGCCTCCGTTTCACCGGATTTCGTATACCGAAGCCGTCACCAAGCTCACGGAGTTGGGCCAGGATATCACCTGGGGCCAGGACCTCGGCGGGGATGACGAAACGGTACTCGCTAACGCGTTTGACCGCCCCGTTCTGGTGTACAACTATCCCCGCCAGGTGAAGGCATTCTACATGAAACGCAACCCGGACGATCCTCGAACCGTGCTGAACAATGACTGCCTGGCGCCGGAAGGGTATGGGGAGATTATCGGCGGAAGCCAGCGTGAGGACGACCACGATTTGTTGCTGGGCCGCATTCAGGAGGAAGGCTTGCCGGAAGAGGCGTACGCCTGGTACCTCGATCTACGGAAGTACGGTACGTTCGTGCACTCGGGATTTGGCCTGGGAGTAGAACGGGTCGTGGCGTGGGTCTGCGGAATTCCCCATGTCCGAGAGGCAATCGCTTTCCCGAGGCAGATGCATCGGCTGTATCCCTGACCAATTGCAGAGCTTGAGGCCGGGTAACGGCTGTATCACTGCCCCTGCTTCGTCTCGTTCCACAACACATCCAGCTCCTCGAGTGACGCGCGACCCACGTCGATGCCTCGTTCCGCCGCCAGTTCCTCAACTCGACGAAACCGCTTCATGAACTGCGCGTTGGCCTGCTCCAGAGCGGCACGGGGGTCGCACTCGAGCTTGCGCGCCAGATTGACCACTGAAAAGAGGAGGTCGCCGATCTCCGCCTCGACTCGTCGAGGGTCGCCATCACCATTGGTCTCGGCATCCAACTCCGCCAGTTCTTCCGAGACCTTCTCGCGTGGTCCCTCAGCATCTGGCCAATCGAAGCCCACCCCTGCTGCTCGTTCTTGCAGACGGTAAGCCTTTAGAAGTGGCGGAAGCTTGGGCGGCAGCCCGTCGAGTACGCTGCGGGCCTCTGCACCCGACTCATTCAACTCCCTTAACTTGTTACGCTCCCAGCTCTCGGGTGCCTTGCCCTCCTCAAAGAGATGGGGGTGCCTCCGCCACATCTTCGATTCGATGGCTCGCGTAACGTCTTCTGGTCCGAAGGCACCGCTTTCCTCTCCCAGCACGATCTGAAAGGCCAGGTGAAGCAAGAGGTCTCCGAGTTCATGCCTGATCTCTTCCGGTGATCCGGTCGCTAGAGCCTCATCGAGCTCGAGGACCTCTTCCACGAGATAGGGGCGAAGGGTTTGCGGAGTCTGCGCGGCATCCCAGGGACAGCGTTTTCGCAAATCCCGCACGAGCTCGACAATGCGCCCAAGCGCTGATGGTTCTTGCATTTGCGCCATGTGGCCGATACAATACCCGCTTGGCTGTGAACATGTCAACGCGCCTGGAGTTGGAGCGGGCATGGGTTGAAGTCAGCCTCGCCAATCTGGTCGCCAACGCCCGGACGGTGAGCGAGCGAGCCGGAGGTTCGGCGTTGCTTCCCATGGTGAAGGCGGATGGATACGGGCTCGGGGCCCGCCGCGTTGTTGCCGCCCTGGACGCCCTCGATCCATGGGGATTTGGCGTTGCGACCATTGAAGAGGGAATCGAGCTGAGAGCGGCCGGTGTGAACCGGCCCATCGTCGTTTTTACCCCAGCGCGCACCGAACAACTGCCTCATTACCGCGAGCACCAGCTGCAAGCGGTGCTCGACGACGTGGACACTGCCGCGACATGGGATGTTCCCTACCACCTGGAGATCGATACGGGAATGGGTCGGGCGGGAGTGCGCTGGGACAGCCCCCGCCTGAGAGCGGTAGCCGGACCCGCTGCGCCCAACCCCCCAGAAGGCGCGTTCACCCACTTCCATTCCGCCGACGAAAAGCCGGACTCAGTCGAGCTGCAGTGGAAGCGGCTCCACGAAGCGCTCTCTCAATTTCCCGTCCGTCCACCCCTCGTCCACGCCGCCAATAGTGCTGGCGTGTGGCGCGTGGGGGCCGCCCTCGATTTGGTTCGGCCAGGGATTTTCCTCTACGGCGGCCGGGTAGGGAACGATCTGCCGGTGCCCGCTCCCGTGGCCACCGTGCGCGCCCGGATCGTGAGCCTGCGGAGGTTGGAGCCCGGTGATACGGTGAGTTACGGGGCGGAGTGGTCCGCAACCGAAGCGACCTGGGTGGCGACCCTCGGCATCGGCTATGCGGACGGTGTCCTCCGATCCGTGCAGAATCGTGCGGCCGTGTTGGCGAGAGGCAAGCGATATCCCGTCGTAGGCCGCGTCACCATGGACATGATTGTTGTGGACCTGGGGCCCCTTGGGAATGACGAGCACAGCCTCGGGGAGGTCGTGACGGTTATCGGGCGGGACGGCCAAGAGGAGATCACAGTCGACGAGTATGCGGACTGGGCCGGAACGATATCGTACGAGATCCTCGTGCGGTTGGGGAATAGGCTCCGCCGGGTGTATACGGAGCCGTGATCGGCCGCCTCGCGGTCATCGTCTTGGACGGGGTCGGCATCGGAGCGGCACCCGATGCCGCTGCCTATCGTGACGAGGGAAGCGACACGCTCGGCAACCTGGCCCGTGCGGTCGGCGGGCTGCGTCTGCCGTATCTCGAAGCCCTGGGCCTGGGGTGCTGCCGGCCTCTCGAGGGGATGGGATGTGACGAGCCGCTTGCGGCTCACGGCGTCGCGCTGCCACAAGCAAAAGGCAAGGACAGTACGACCGGTCACTGGGAGATCTGTGGACTGGTGGTCGACCGGCCGTTTCCCACGTATCCCAACGGCTTTCCGAAGCAGGTCATCGAGCGTTTCCAAACGGCCACTGGTCGTCCGGTACTCGGAAACGTGGCGGCTTCGGGCACTGCCATCATCGCACAGTACGGCCGGGAACATCTCGAGACGGGAGCGTGGATCGTTTACACGTCGGCGGACAGCGTTTTCCAAATTGCCGCGCACGAGGAGAAGATCTCCTTGGATGAGTTGCAGGCTGCAGGCGAGACGGCGCGGCGGATGCTGACGGGTGATCACCGGGTCTCACGGGTGATTACGAGACCTTTTGTCGGGTCTCCGGGCAGCTTCATGCGCACTGCCAATCGACGTGACTTCTCCGTTGAGCCGCTGGGCCCTACGCTGCTCGACCGCCTGGCCGAGGCGGGGATCGAGCGTGTTGGTGTCGGCAAGGTGGATGACCTGTTTGCCGGCCGGAATATCTCCAGCCAACACACTCCACGGAATTCAGACGCCTACCGGCTCATCGCCGACGCTCTGGCGACGATGGACAGGGGATTCTTGTTTGCCAACGTCATCGAGTTCGATCAGAGTTGGGGGCACAGGAACGATGTTGCGGGGTTCTATCGAGGGCTGGAGGAATTGGACAAAGTGCTTCCGGCTCTCGCCGGGTTGCTTCGCGAGGATGATCTGATGATTCTGACTGCGGACCATGGGAACGACCCGACGACCGAGTCCACCGATCACTCGCGGGAGGCGGTTCCGGTTCTTGTGGTCGGTTCCAGGGTGAAACCCCGCTCCATCGGCACTCGCTCGAGCTTTGCCGATATCGGGGCTACAGCGGCGGAGTACTTTGGCGTTGGAGTCCCTGCAGGGAGTTCGTTTTTCTCGCAGGTTGTGGAGAAAGAGTGACACTCCGTGGCTGATCCGGTGGTGGAGGCTGCTCGAGAGGTCCAGGCCAACGCCTACGCCCCGTACAGCGGATTCAGGGTCGGCGCGGCACTGATGGCCGAGGACGGACGTATCTTTGTGGGGGCCAACGTGGAGAACGCGTCGTACGGCCTCACCAATTGTGCGGAGCGCGTGGCCTTGGGGGCCGCCGTTGCGGGTGGGGCCCGGACATTCGTCCGGATCGTGGTAGTCACGGACGCGAGCCCGCCTTCGGCTCCTTGCGGTGCCTGTCGGCAGGTGCTCAGCGAGTTCGGCAGAACTCTCAATGTGGAGGCTGTCGGGCCTGACGGTTCCCTCAGCTGGGTGTTGGCTGATTTGTTGCCGGACGACTTTGGGCCGGAGGATCTCGTACCGTGAGACTTGCAAGGGTCACAGGTTCGGTGGTAGCGACGAGAAAAGACCCCTCACTCGGTGGACTCATTCGACGCAGATGGCAAGACCGTTCGTCTTACTTAGCTCTTTAGTCTTCCTCATCCTCGCGTGCCGGGAGGCTATCACCGCTCCCGGGGCGTGCCCGGAGTATTGTGCCCCCGGTGTGATCACACTGTTGGACACCGTGCTGCTTGGCAGTGTCGAGCGAGACAGCTCCTTTCAGGGGTACGTCGAGGCGTTCGAGGCAGGGGGCATCCAGGTGTCCGGTGCCGGTGCCCCGGTCCAGAGCCGCGGCCTCGTGCGTTTTCTTCCGTTGCCGGAAAACGCGGCCGTGGGCAACCTGCCGATTGTGCAAATCGATTCGTTTAGAGTAACCGTCAGCTTGAAGGGGAGAACAGTCGAGGCGTCGGGAATAGAAATCGTAATCCATCGAGTTCCTGTTACACTCGATTCGCTGGCAACTTTTGCCGAACTCGACCCCTACTTTGAAGACAGCACGGTGGTTGGTTCCATCGCTATCCCGGATGACGTGGAGGCGGACACGCTCAGTGGATTGCTCCCGGGTGATGCCTTCCCCACACTCGCGGAAGATGGTCAGCAGGTCGCAATCGGCCTCACGGTGCGTGCTGCCGCTCCGGCGTTCGCGAGCATTGCAGCGTCCGAAATCGCGGAAGGTGCGCTACTAACCCGCTTTGTGCAGGCCGATTCGGCCGATGGTGAATTGGCTGCTAGGAACGACCTGGTCGGCCCTCAGCTTGACTTTTTTCTACGGCCGCCGATACCTCCCCTCGACGATGTGACCTTGGCTGTGGGCGGACTGCCGTCAATCAGATCTCTGCTCAGATTCGAGCTGCCGCCTGCCATCATCGATTCTTCCGTAGTAGTGGGCGCTACACTCTTCCTCCTGCCGGTAGAACCCGCGATTGGTGCGCCGGGGGCAACGATCAATGTGTTGGCTAATGCCCTAGGTGCAGACTTTGGCCCCAAGTCTCCGATAGTGGCGATTACCGACTCGGCGGCCCTGGTGGGGACGTTAGTGGACGTCGGCGCATCGGATACCGTGGAGGTGGATCTAAGTGTGATCTTTGCGCAATGGCAGGACAACAGATCGTTGCCTCATTCGATCATGCTGCGTGTCGGAAGGGAGGGGTCGACCATTGGGGAGTTGCGGTTTGGGTCGAGCAGCCACGCCACGGCCCGGCCGTTTCTGCACATCACCTACGTTCCACCCTTGGACCTGAACACCTGAGCGATGAGAAGAGTCACAGCGCTTGTTGCGCTCGCCGTGCTGGCACCGGTTGCAGCGGAGGGGCAAAACTCCGTGTACGGCATTCGTGGCGTCGGGTTTCCCGGCCGCCCGGTGAACGTGCGAGCCCGATCAATGGGTGGTGGATGGGCAATGTTTGATTACGCTTCTGCCGTCAATCCGGCAACCGCGGCCAACTACCTGGCCTTGTCCGCAAGCGGTCATTCTGGCACGACGTTCAGGAGTTACACGGCGAACACGACGGAAGTCTCGGGGCTCAAAGAATCACGCTTCCCGTTCGCCATCCTGGGTGGGGGCATCGCGCGGCTGCCGCTGTCATTTGCGATCAGCTTCTCCACGTACACCGAGCAATCTTTCGATTTCACCACCACGGGTACCGACCAGGTTGGAGGCGTACCCGTGACCGTGAGTGATCGACTTTCTTCGGACGGTGGGATCGCCGATATTCGCGGTGCCCTGGGTTGGCGTGTGCTGGGCCGGCGGCTGCGGATCGGCGCGGCGTTCCATGCGATCTCCGGCTCTGCCGGCATCGAAGCATCGCGGGAGTTTCCTGACGGGGAGTTCCGGAAGTACGAGGAAAACGGCAAAATGGTTTTCTCGGCGGTGGGCGTGTCTACCGGCATCCTGTGGGAGCTCCGACCAAACACCTTTTTGGGCGCGGCGGTGCGGTACGATGGTACGCTCTCGCGCGAATACCGAGATATACCGCAACCGGATATGGACCTCCCCGTGTCAGTGAGCGGGGGCATCTCGATTCCCGTCAGCCGGCAGATCGGGTGGTCCACGTCGGTTATGTGGCGATCGTGGAGCAAGGCGGACGACGACCTCGACCAGGACGTCGGTGGCTCAGGGTTCGACACTTGGGAGGTTGGATCGGGATTGGAGCTGGGATCGCCGGCCGAGAGCTTCCCTCTGCGGCTCGGCGTACGGTACGCGACTCTGCCATTTAGTCCCACCGCCGATCAGCCCAATGAGTGGAGCGTTTCTGCTGGCAGTGGCTTTGCGTTGGCCAACGGTCGTGCGCTCATCGACTTCGCCATCGAGCGGTTGTGGCGCAACGGTGCGGGGGCCAGCGAGCGGGTCTGGTATATCGCCGCAGGCCTGACCATCGAACCGTAGTGCGCATTTACTTCCACACCTTCGGGTGCAAGGCCAACCAGTACGACACTGAAGTTGTACGCCAAGCGGTGGAGTCGGCCGGGGCCGTAGTAGTGGCCTCCCCGGAAGACGCCGACGCCGCCATCGTGAATTCGTGCACCGTGACGCATGTGGGTGAGGCCAAGATGCGAACCCTCGTGCGGCGCCTAGCCCGCCAGCAACCCAACATTCACACGGTTGTGATGGGGTGCGCAGCCGCTTTGGACGACGGAGCCATCGCGGCCTTGCCACGGGTGAGCGCCGTCGTCGGAGGAGCGGAGCCAAGCTCCGTCGCGAACGCCTTGGGCCTGCAGCCCACGAGGATCGACCCCGTGTTGCGCAGGTTCGCCGCCGGAACCCGCGCCTGGCTCAAGATCCAGGACGGCTGTGATGAGCACTGCACGTTCTGCGCGACCACGACGGCCAGGGGCGCCAATCGCTCCCGCTCGGTGGAGGAAATACTGCTGGAGGCGCAAGCTCTGGCGGGATACCACCACGAGATAGTGCTCACGGGTGTGCACATAGGGACCTACGGACAGGATCTCGACGGCGGCGTCACGCTCGGGCATCTCGTCGAAAGACTCATCACTGAGATCGACGGACCGCGGTACCGGCTCTCGTCCGTTGAGGCCACCGAAGTTTGCGAGCTACTTCGGGAGCTGATGATTGCAGTCCCCGACCGCCTCGCGCCGCATCTACACGCGCCGCTGCAATCCGGCAGCGACGTGATTCTCAAACGCATGGGCCGACACTGGTACACCGCGGCGAAGTACCGGGATCGCTGCGAGTCGTTGGCAGCCAGCCTGCCGTTGCTCGGCCTGGGCGCAGATGTGATGGTGGGATTTCCCGGCGAGACCGATAGCGACTTTGCCGCCACGCATTCGCTCTTGGAAGCGCTCCCCTTCACATACCTCCACGTCTTTCCCTACTCGGAACGTCACAGCGCTGCCGCGCGGAGGATCGGTCCGCCGGTGGCGCCGGAGATCACGTCCACCCGCTCGGCTCAGCTACGGGCACTCGCCGAAGAGAAACAATCCGCCTATCGGCAACGCCGTGCCGGAGCGCAGGCGGACGTCATCGTCCTGGGCCGACACGGCGGGCGTTATCGGGGGCTGACAGAGGACTATCTCGACGTCTATCTTCCGAGCGTAAAGACCGTCCCGCCAAGGTTCAAGGGAACGCTGGAACTCTCCAACGGGACCCTCGTAGCGGAGTTCTCATAACAGCATGATGAAGCGGGTTTACGTCGAAACATACGGCTGCCAGATGAACGTGGCCGACACCGACCTCATCCTCGGGCTGCTCGGCCGTGAGGAGTACGAGGTGGCGACTGAACCCGGTGACGCCAATGTGATTCTCGTGAACACTTGCGCGGTGAGAGAAAATGCCGAGCAACGAGTGTACGGGCGCGTCGGTGATCTGAAGCGGTACAAACGGCCGGGTGACGTCCTCGGAGTCCTCGGCTGCATGGCGCAACGACTCGGATCGGGTCTCCTCGACGAGGTGTCTCATGTCGACCTCGTAGTGGGCCCCGATGGCTACCGAGCGCTGCCAGAGTTGATCTCGCGTGCGCAGACCGGGAAGCGCACCGCCGAGGTCGCGTTCAGATCCTGGGAGCACTACGAGGACGTACCGCCCGTCGCCTCCGATCGGGTGAGCGCCTTTGTCACGGTTCAAAGGGGCTGCGATTATCGGTGCACGTTCTGCGTTGTTCCGATGACGAGGGGGCCTGAGCGAAGCCGTAGATTGGCCGATGTAATCCGTGAGGTCGAACGCCTTGCAGCGGATGGCATTACCGAGGTCACGCTCCTTGGTCAAACGGTCAACAGTTACCATGACGGATCGCACGACTTCGCTGACCTGCTTGCTGCCGTCGGCGCCGTCAACGGCATTCGACGCGTGCGGTTCACGAGTCCCCACCCCAACGATTTCACCGATCGGGTCATCGAGACGATGGCGGCCGTGCCCGAGGTGTGCGAGCACTTGCACCTACCGGTGCAGAGCGGGTCCTCACGGGTGCTCAAGCGTATGCTCCGGCGATATCGGCGAGAGGGATTCCTCGAATGCGTGGACCGCCTGCGCACCGCAATCCCGGATCTGGCCATTACCACCGACCTCATCGTGGGATTCCCCGGGGAGACGGAAGAGGATTTCCTCGCCACGGAGAGCCTCGTCCGCGAGGTGGGGTTCGACGACGCTTTTACGTTCAGGTACTCGATGCGGGAGGGCACACCGGCGATCAAGCTCTCCGACCATGTGCCAGAGGCGGTGGCCGGTGAGCGACTCGAGCGGCTCATCGAGACCGTTCGCGCCGTGGCGCGGCACAAAAACGTGGCCCTCGTGGGTTCGGCGCAGGAAGTTCTGGTGGAGAAAGTGGCCCGCCGCGGGCGGGTGTTGCAAAGCCGGACCCGCACCAATAAGGTGGTACTCGTGGAGGGGCCGGAGGAGTGGATCGGCAGCTACCACCGCGTGCGACTCAACGGCACCACCGGATCGACTTTCACCGGCACGCACAGCATGCCGCAACGTGAATTGGCGGTTTTGGGATGAGAAACATTACCGAAGAAGTCGTCTCTCGAGAGTACGAGCGGCTCCAAGGCGCCGTCGACGGATTTTGCGGTTGCGATTACTGTCGCGACGACGTGTTTGTGTACGCCCTCAACAGGCTCAAACCCCATTACGTGACGAGCCGCGAGGGAGAGGTCATCACCAACATCGAGCTCGAGAGCGAACAGGAGCGATCCGAAGTTTCCGTCGTGCTCATGGCGGGTTTCCGCCGTGTAAAGGGCAACCCAAGGCACGACCGGCCGAAAGCCTCCAGCTAGGGGTTTTGGGGTAGGCGGCGCATGTGGCCGCCTGTCGTCCATTTCGCTGTCGCTTTTGGGGCCGGCCTATGGGCCGGCCTCGCGCTTTTCCCGCCCCCGACAACACCGTATTTGGCGACTGTCATTGCCTCGACCGCGATCCTTTTGGCATTTCGGATCGGGTGGACGGCTATGCTGGTGGCCGCAGCAACGGTAGGTGTGGTGGTGGGGTGGGGGGCAGCCCTGCGACGCGAACATTCGTGTGCCCAGCAGTGGTCCGCTGGGGACAAGGCGGTCGTGCTCCGCCTCCACGACGCTCCCGGCTCGAGAGGTGTCACCGACGCCACGGTTCTCCACGGGCCAACGGGCTGTCGCGGCGAGATTCGCGTGAGGCTCGACTCGGGCTCCGCGAGCAGTGGCGCGACGTTGGTTGCGGTCGGCGTGTCCCGCGCCAATGGACTGTTGCACATCCGGCGGTTCCGGACCCTCAGCGTTAATCCTCCCCTACGGTACCGTCTTCGGGACATCGTCAGGCGCCGCATCGAGCGACTCTACGGCGCGCGGGCGCCATTTGTGGAAGCAGTGGTACTCGGGCTCCGGGGAGATCTAGATCCTGAGCTGAGAAAGCGATTTGCCGCAGGCGGTCTCGCTCACCTGCTGGCGATCTCAGGCCTGCACGTGGGGATTGTGGCGGGGTGGCTGCTGCTGGTACTCAGATGGCTCGGCCTGCGTCGAAGGGCCTGGCTCGTGAGCGCGGCGGGGACCTGGGCTTATGTGGTTCTCTTGGGATTCCCGCCACCCGCCACCAGGGCGGCTGCGTTCGTGGCAATCAACGCCATCGCGTGGGCAAGGGCACGACGCCCGCCGCCGGATGCGGTGCTCGCCGTGGCGATACTCGTCGTCCTCACCGTCGATCCTGGAGCGGCCACCACCTGGGGGACCTGGCTCTCAGCGGCAGCCGTCTGGGGCGTTGCCAAGGCCGGTCAGGTGGCCCCGGTTAGCGGCCGCTTCGCTCCTCTCCTGCGACTCCTCGTTGCCTCGGTGGGCGCGACTGCGGCCACGGCGCCGTTGACCGCCCTCGCATTTGGGAGCGTTGCGCCGGTGGGTGTGCTGGCCAACCTCGTGGCGGTGCCGCTGGCTGCCATAGCCGTGCCGGGGATCTTTGCGAGCTTGGGATTGGGAGAGACCCTGGCTGCCGGGACCGGTTTGGCCCTTACCGCCCTCGAAGCGGTGGCCGGCGTGGCAGCATCGCTTCCTGGAGGTCACCTGGAGGGACCCCCGGGAGTCGGCTTTGCTCTCCCCTGGGGCCTGACCCTCGGGGTGGCCACCTGGGCGAGCTGGCGCCGCCCCACGTGGCTTGTGGCACGGAGGCGATTATTGGCTGCGACGGCAATCGCGGGGTGGGCGTGCGTCGTCGTTCCGACCCTGGCGACTTCTGCTGGAGCGGGTGTCTTGACGATTCATGTCCTCGACGTCGGCCAGGGAGACGCGATCGCGGTTCGCACACCCGCCGGGCAATGGATCCTGATCGACGGCGGGCCTCGAATGGGCAGACGCGACGCCGGCAAACAGGTCGTGGTCCCGTTTTTTCGTCGCCAGCAGGTTGCGCGGCTAGCTCTTCTCATCGTTTCGCACGGCGACGCCGATCACCTGGGCGGTGTGCCGTCGATCGTCGACGCCCTCCAACCGCAAATGGTTCTGGAACCGGGCCAAGCTCTGGGTTCCACCCTATACCTCAATTTCTTGGGTGCCGTCGACGCCTCGGGCGCCACCTGGAAGCCGGCTCGGGCTGGGGACACGATCACCGTCGATTCGGTGACCCTGGCGATCCTTCACCCGGACAACCGCTGGCTGGACCGTCGCCTAGGACCCAATGAGAACTCCCTTGTGGTGCATCTTCGCTACGGCACGTTCGATGCACTGTTCACGGGAGACATCGGCGGGCCGGCCGAGTCGGCCCTCGCGGGTGGCGTGACCCGCGTTGAGCTTCTCAAGGTGGGCCACCACGGCTCGGCCGGGAGCAGCACTGGGCCGTGGCTCGATGTCCTGCGTCCAATCGTTGCAGTGATCAGCGTGGGGAGAAACAACCGCTACGGCCACCCCGCGCGGGAGGCGGTTGGCCGCCTTGGGGAACGCGGGATCGACATCTATCGAACCGATGAGGGTGGAGCGGTAACGATTCGCTCGGACGGTAATTATTTTCAGATCATGCAGGGTCAACCCCTCAATTTCACGGAGCGCGTGCAGTGCCTATTTCAGAAGTCATCACCATCGAGCGATTCATTATGGAGGGAGAGCGCCTGCACCCTCAGGCGACGGGCGAGCTCTCGAACCTTCTCTACGATATCGCCCTAGCAAGTAAGATCATCTCCCAATACGTGAGGCGCGCTGGACTGTCGGATGTGCTGGGCACGGCGGGTGCCGTGAATATTCAGGGCGAAGAGCAGCAGAAACTCGACGTTCTTGCCAACGAAACCATCAAGAGCGCGGTGGGCCACTCCGGACGGGTCTGTGTCATGGCGTCCGAAGAGGAAGACGAGCCTGTGCCCATCGCCGAAGAACACCATCCTGGCAAATACGTGTTGATGTTCGATCCGGTGGATGGCTCGTCAAACATCGATGTCAATGTGTCGATCGGCACGATCTTCTCGATTCACCAGCGACTGTCAAAACAGGGCCCCGGTAACCTGACTGACTGCCTGCAGCCCGGCCGGCAGCAGGTTGCGGCCGGCTATGTGATTTACGGATCCAGCACGGTGATGGTCTACACGGTTGGGAGAGGCGTGCACGGCTTCACGCTCGATCCGACGATCGGCGAGTTCTTGCTAGTGAATCCGAATTTGAAAACACCTCCTGTCGGGAAGTACTACAGCGTCAACGAGAGCTACTATTCAAGGTGGGATCAGGGATATCGCAGGGTGGTCACGGCCTTCAAAGGGGTTGAAGATCCAAAGACGCGCAAGAACGCGCGGTATATTGGATCGCTGGTGGCGGACTTCCATCGGAATTTGCTGTCGGGCGGCGTGTTCATGTATCCTGCGGATTCCAAAGCTCCCAAGGGCAAGCTGCGGTTGCTCTACGAGGCGGCGCCACTTGGATTTGTCGCCGAGCAAGCCGGAGGGAGCGCTTCCAACGGGAGCAGCCGAATACTGGATATTGTGCCGGAGACGCTGCATCAGCGCACACCGTTGCTCATCGGCAGCCGTGACGACGTCGCGTTTGTGGAACGGATGCTCTCACAAGTCGAAGCCGGGGTAGCGTGAAGGTTGGCGAACACTCCCCCTCGGGGATTCCTGTGGAGCGGGTGTACCGACCGCCTCCAGCAAACAACGCCCGGGACTCAATCGAGGACCCGGGCGAATTTCCGTTCACCCGAGGGATCCATCCGGAGATGTATCGCCGCAAGTTGTGGACGATGCGGCAATACGCCGGCTTCGGGACCGCGCAGGAAACGAATTATCGCTTCCGCCAACTGCTGGATGCGGGGCAGACGGGGCTGTCCGTCGCCTTCGATCTCCCAACCCAGATGGGATATGACTCTGATCACCCGCGTGCCGGGGCGGAGGTAGGGCGCGCGGGAGTTGCGATCGATACGGTAGAGGACCTTGCGGTGGTGTTCGACCAGATACCACTCGACGAGGTGTCAACGTCGATGACGATCAACGCGACCGCGGCGATTCTACTTGCGATGTACACGGTCGTTGCCGAAGAGCGGGGCATCCCAGCCAGCAAACTCCGAGGCACAGTTCAAAACGACGTGCTCAAGGAGTATGTGGCCAGGGGCACCTACATTTATCCGCTGGAATCCTCTCTGAGGTTGGTCACCGACATATTCACATTTGTGACCGGTAATGAAATCCCGTTCAATCCGATCTCTGTCAGCGGTTATCACATGAGAGAGGCGGGCGCCACCGCGGTGCAGGAGGTCGCGTTCACGTTTGCCAACGCGATAGAGTACCTCGACCGCGCTGTGGGCTGCGGGTTATCGATCGACACCATTGCGCCGCGCATCTCGTTCTTCTTTGCGGCGCACAACGATCTCTTCGAGGAGGTGGCCAAGTTCCGCGCTGCTCGGCGCCTGTGGGCACGGCTCGTGCGCGATCGCTACCAGGGTGACGACAAGAGTTGTCGGCTGCGCTTTCACACGCAAACCGGGGGCTCCACGCTCACGGCGCAGCAGCCGTTGAACAATGTGGTGCGGGTGGCAATCCAGGCGCTCGCGTCGGTGCTTGGCGGCACACAATCACTCCACACCAACGGGTACGACGAGGCGCTCGCGCTGCCAACAGAGGAAGCCGCCCGCCTTGCACTGCGGACGCAGCAGGTGCTGGCGTGCGAGTCAGGTGTGGCCCGAACGGTGGATCCGTTGGGTGGCTCATACTTCGTCGAATCTCTCACCGACGAGATAGAGAAGGAGGCGCGGGCGCTGCTCCAGCAGGTTGCCGAGCGAGGCGGCGCAGCTCGCGCGATCGAGGAGGGCTATTTTCAGGACGCGATCGGCAGGGTGGCTCACCAGCACCAGCTCGGGCTCGAGCGCCAAGACACAGTGGTCGTCGGTGTGAATCGCTTCCAGGTGGACGAGAGTCCCCCGAGAATCCCGGCTCCCGATTACTCGGCGCTGGAGCGGCAACAACGTACCCGGGTTCAGGAAGTCAGAGCAGCGCGGGCTGAGCGGCGCTGGCGAGCAGGGCTCAAGAACCTCGAGGCGGCCTCTCGTGAGGATGAGCCGCTCATGCCCTTTATCATTGAAGCAGTGCGGGCTCGGGCGACGGTTGGGGAAATCAGCGATGCCCTGCGCAGCACCTGGGGAACCTTTGAGCCCACCGCTTGACCCTGTATCCGGTGGAAGCTAGCATCCTCACCCGGTTTTGAGGCTAGGATTATAACATGCCCACTTACGGGTATCGGTGTCCGAGCTGCGGACACGAATACGAGAAGTTTCAGAAGATCACCGACCGGTCCCGCAAACGATGTCCCAATTGCGGTGGCCTCGGTGAGCGGTTGATCTCCGGCGGGGCTGGCATCGTCTTCAAGGGCTCGGGCTTCTACGCCACTGACTATGGTGGCGCCGGCAAAGAAAGAGAGAAGCAAGAGTCCTCGAAGAGCGAGCCGACTGAGAAGAGCACCTCGAGCGAAAAGAAGGGCGAGGGCTCCGAGAAGAAACCGGCCAAAAAATCCGGCGATGGAGATGCGCCCTGACTCCTGAGGCCCAGCTCCTCGCAGACGCGCTGCGACGGGCGGTCGAGAACCTTGGCGTCCCCGATGCTGAGATCTCCCTCGAACCCCCAGCCGTCTCCGATCACGGTGATCTGGCTACTAACGTCACCCTGCGGCTCGCCAGTCGTCTAAAGCGCTCACCGCAACAGCTCGCTCGCACGATTGCCGACATGCTCGAGCTTCCGGCGAGCGTGGTGTCTCGTGTCGATGTGGCGGGGCCGGGCTTCATCAATTTCTGGCTGGCCGATACCGCCCTGACCAAGGTAGTGTGGCGCATTCTGCGATCCGGTCAGGAGTACGGACGCAGCGCGACGGGTGAGGGGAACTCGGTGCTCGTAGTGTTCGCCTCACCCAATCCCAGTGAGTCGCTGTACGTGGGGCACGGGCGCTGTGCCGTCCTCGGCGACGCCATCGCCTCCCTGCTGAAGGCGACGGGGCACAATGTCGTCCGGGAGTTCGTCGCAGACGACGCACCCGGGCGCATCGCCCTTCATGCAGAGCAGGTCCGCGACTTCGAAGACGTCGGCATTCGCTTCGACCGCATAACACGCCGAAGCCAGGCAGACGCAGTTGATCCAGATGGTGATGTGTCTTCGCGGCCGCCGGAGTACGGCGTGCGCATTGATCGCAATGGGGTGCCGTGGCAGCGTATCCGGG
>JBDHDY010000015.1:0-24821 GCA_039591275.1 Gemmatimonadota bacterium
TGCGCCGATCCCGGCCGTCCCGGTGGCGTCGCCCAAACGCTTCACCAGGCTCGCCGTGAGAGCCGCCACCGCATTCCCTCGCACTCCCTCCACCAATGCGTCCGCCACCACCACGCCGTCTTCCCTCGCGACCAGCGCCGCTCCCTGCACGCCTCTGACGCGGGTGATGGTATCCAATACGACGCGGAAGCGGTCGGTCAAATCTGTTGAGCCTCCAACCACGTGCGCGCCACGTCGTTCGCCTTCTCCGCCAGCAGTGCGAGCCGTCCCGGCGGCACGCTCGCATCACGGAGCAGGAGCAACACAGTGCCGTCGGTGGGCCTCGTAAGGTGCACGTTACCACCCGCTGCTTCGGCCACTATCCATTCCCATTCTCCCAATTCCAGCATGCGCGACGTTCGCTCTGCCTCCTGTGAGATGCCGGCGAGATACGCAGCGACGGCGTCGGCCACGGCCGCCCCCCGGGTATCCCTCACCCCACCCGCGAGAACGCGGCCCCGTCCGTCCACCAGCAGGAGCCCGTCGCTTCCGCCGTCCAGTCCCGCGAACATGTCGGCGGCAGTAAACCCTTCCTCAGGAGCAGCATCGGGAACGCCCTCCGCGGCCGCCCGCACGACCCGCAGGGCCTGCACGACGCTTTGATCCGCGGGATCGGCCGACAAGGCGAGCTCGAGATGATCCAGCGCCAGATCCAACTCGCCCCTATTGTAGTGCAGAAAGCCGAGGCCCTTGTGCGTTCCCTTGTGACGAGCCTCGATCTTCAACGCCGCCTCCCACACCATGCGCGCGCGGTCGAGGTTCCCGCCATCCACGAGGATTCGCGCGTAGAGATCGTGCGCTTCGACGGAGCCGGGGTGCCGCTCCAAGCCGGAAAGGGCAACTTTGCTCGCCGAGTCGACCTGTCCACGGACACGAAGAGCTTCACCGAGTCGGATGAATACCAGGCTGTCCGGGTCCCGGGCCAGCTCGGCTGTCATTTCCTTGATGTCGTCAGCCATCTCTCTCGCCGCTAACCACCCGAGGCCCCCAGCACGTTGTTCAGCGTCCTTGCCGCGTGAACTGCCCTGCGCACTTCATCGGCATCCGGCGCCAGCACGCCGGTGTCTTCTCCCAGCTTCAGCCAGCGCTCCCACCACTCGACGGCTTCCGCCAACCGGCCTCGGAGGGCGAGAACATCACCGAGCAGCCGATGCGCAGGCGCGAGAAGGGGGTCGAGCCGGAGCGTGCGCCGGAAATTCTCTTCGGCGTCGGCGTACCGCTCAGCCGCCTGGTTGATTTTGCCCATCACAAGATACAAGCCAGCGTCGTGCGGGTGTCTCTGAAGTGCTCCATCCACCATGGCTCGGGCAGCTTCTCCCTGCCCGCGTTGGAGTGCTTTCTCTGCCTCCGCAACGGTCTCAGTGGCACCACCGCCGGGTGCCGCAGAGGCGGGGGGCCGATCCAACAGCGTCACCACGCCAGCGCTCTCGAGACCGAAGAAAGTCTTGGCCACGTCGAACTCAGACCGCGCAAGTGAAGCAGCGATCGAGCGAATGTCCTGCCGGCCATCCACGGTGGCCAGCAATTCCCATTCCGATGGCAAGAGGTCGAGGGCGCCGCCTCCGCCCTGAGGAGGCATGGCAAACGTTGGGACCACACTGAGGTGGGGGATCTTGCGCTCGATCTGCGACCACTCGTCTATGCGCCGGGCACCTTCGAGGAGGAGCGCCTCGATCGGAACCCGCAGAGTGGCCTCGGCTTCGATCTCAGAGATTGACTCTTCGGAAAAAGAGAAGAAACCCTCCCGCCAGCTCATCATTTCGAAGATAACCTCTTCGATCTGGAACTTGACCAAACCTTCCAAGTCACGATTCTGAATCGAACCCATCTCCACGAGAATCGCGCCAATCCGCCGAGCGTCACCACGCCGCTGCAAATCACGGGCTCGCTCCAGATCCGCCTCGGTGCATTTCCCGGCCCGCACGAGCAAATCGCCCAATCGGTGCGGGTTGCTGCGGATCTCCGCGTGGATGACGGCGCCACTCTGGAAGTACACCGTACCCTGATTGTGTCGGAGGTCCGAGGTGACCCGCAGAGCCCCTGTCTTCCTGCTCAGGTCCAAGAGTTGGAAGACATCGTGAATCTCGAGTTCCTTCAGAGGTCCTTCGATAGCCACGTCAGGCCGCCTCGATGCCGAAGATGTGTTGCAGGTCTTTGGCGGAGCGAATGTGTTGACGCGCTTTGTCAGCGAGTCGTCCCGCCGAATCGATTGCCAGCACTCGCTCCCACGCGCTCACCGCCTCGGAGAACTGCCTGAGTCTTGCCCACGCTACTCCGACGCAGAAGTGGGCCTCGGCATTGGTGTCGTCGAAAACGATGGCGCGGTTGAACGCTTCGAGCGCATGTTCGAAGCGTTCGTCATCCAACAGCAGGTGACCCAACAACAGCAGTGCGTCGACGTCTGAGGGATCTGCTGCCAAGAAGTCGGCCAGGAGCCGAACACCGGGCTTGGGATCTCCCTGTCGACGCCACAGCCTGGCCAGAGCTAAGACCGCCTCCGAGTACGTCGGTAGCACCTCGAGCGCCGACTGGTATGCCGCCGCGGCGGCCTGCCAATCCTCCTCCGCCTCGTGCACCCGCCCCAGGCCCACGAGGAGCTGCACCAGTCGAGGGTCGATCGCTAGCGCATCTTCATACGTTCGGCGGGCCGCCTGCAGTTCTCCCACACTCACCTGTACATCGCCTGCCAGCTTAAGGACGTCCGCCCGATGCGGTGCCAGAGTCCTGGCGCGACCGAGAGCTTCGAGGGCGTCCGCCGGATTGCCATTGGCAATGAGCACCTCCGCAAGGGCAATGAGCACCTCTACATCGTCGGGTTGCTCGCCCGCGAGAGCAACCGCATCCTCCACCGCCCTATTCCCTCGCCCCAGCCCAAGCTGCGCGCGGATCTGTCCGAGCCGGGCATCCGTTCGGTCAGGGTCGAGAGTCTTTGCCTCACGGTAGTGATCGAGGGCTTCGCCGTGAAGTCCACGACGAGTATACAGGTGACCGAGGAGGATGTGGGCCCCTATGGGATCGGCGCCACGGGCGAGCGCCCGGTTGGTTTCGGCCGCGGCAAGATCGAGCAGCCCTTTGCTCAGGTAATCTCTGGCCAGGGCCAGCGGGTCTTCGAGGGCACGCGAGGGGCGTTTTGGCGCTGCGGGTGTCAGCTCAGCGAACAACTCATCCAGCACGTCCTTCTCGAAAGCCAGGCTTTGCCCAGCCCCCTCTGCGGCGACATCCGCAGAAACTTCAGGAACCACTGATATCGACGGGTCTTCATACTGGAGATCGATTGCAAAGCGAAACTTCTGAGGCACGTAGTAGGGATCGAGTTGTTGCGCCCTAGTCACTGCACGAAGCGCGCCGTCGTAATCGCCAAGCGTCGATAGGGCAAAGCTCAGGTTGTAGTGCGCTTCGGCGGACTTCGGGTCGCTCTCCGCAGCCCGTGCAAATGCGTTGCGAGCATCCTCGGCTCGGTCGAGCTCCGACAGCACGAGCCCTACACCATTCCAACCGGCCGCAGAGTTCGGGTCGGCGTCCACCACCTGGCGATAGATCTTGAGAGCTGGTTGCAGGCGACCGAGAGTGAAGAGCAACAGGCCGAGGTTCAGCCGCGGAATTGCGAGAGAGGCGTCGGCCCTAATTGCGTCGCGGAGGGCATGAAGCGCATCTTCGTGCCGTTTTTCCTGCGCGAGCGTCACCGCAAGATTGTTCCGCGCCAACGCGTAGTTCGGTCCGAATGCGAGAGCGTGCTGGAAAGAGTCTAGGGCCTCGTCTGATCGCCCTAGCTGGTGCAGCACCACCCCGCGTTCGTTCCACAGCTTGGGCGATTCCGCGGTTTGGGCGACCAGCATGTCGTACAGTTCCAACGCCGCCCCATGGTCGCGGAACAGCAGATGCACTTCTGCCATCGCCTCGAGCACCCGGTTCCGGTCCTCGCCTCCCTCGAGTGCGAGCCGGTATTCTCGGAGAGCTTCGTTGTGTAACCCCTGCTGGCGAAAGGCAACGCCGAGATCGTAGTGCGCCAATGCCTCGCGCTGCTCGGATCGCCCCGCCAAGTGCTCCGGTATGGTGAAGGGTGCGCTCTTGCGGTCTCCCATGTACCGCTCGAGGGAGAGATTCGTCTGGGCGCGGCCGAAGGCGGGATTGAGCTCGAGGGCTCGCTTGGTCACCGCCCCCGCTTCTTGGTGACGACCGAGATCACCGAGCACGAAGGCCATGAGATAATGCGCGTCGGCATTTTCGGGAGTGAGTTCGGTGGCTGCCGTAAGCGCTTCGAGCGCCTCGGCGTTACGACCTCGGTTGTACAGAACCTCGCCAAGGTAGAAGTGCGCAACGCCACTGTCGGGCTCGATGGCAACAGCCTGGCGAAACTGCTCGGTGGCGGGCTCGAGGTTGCCGCGCTGCTTCTCCGCCAGGCCCAATTGAATGAGGATGGCCACGTCGTCCTGCTTTTGCGCGAGCAGGGCCTCGAAATGCTCGACGGCCGCGTCCTGTCGGCCGAGGGATGCGCACGCTCGACCCAGCTCCCAGCGGGCGTCTCGGTCATCCGGATCCGCCCGTAGGCGCTCCTGCAGTTGGGCTACGCGCCGATCGTAATAACCAGTCTCGGTTTGCGTGATCTCCAGGTTGCGCTGGGCAACCAGCATCTTGGGATCGAGTTCCAGCGCGCCCTGAAATTCCTCGATCGCTTCATCGATCAGACCTTTCCGATAATAGAACACACCGAGATTGTTGTGTGCTCCGGCGTCGGACGGATCGATGCGGCGGGCGAAGGTGCGAAGGATCTCCGCGTCCTGCTCCGAGAGCTTCGAAGCAGTCATGCCTCAAGAGACGCGAATGGCGTCGAAGATGACCTGTAGGGAGGCCAGGTCGGGCAGAAGCATGAAGTGCCCCTGCAGCTTTTCGCTCGCTTCCTGGAAACGGAAGTTAGTCTCGACACAGAGAACGAATTCCCGATCCGGCCCTGAGCTCAGGTAGGTCTTGGTGAGCACTTCCGCCGTAAGGTCGATTAGTAGGTTCGGTACCGACGGCAGGAGCATGACTCCCATGAAATCCGAGAGGGCATTGAGGTAGGCTCCGCCCACGATATTGCCCGCCTCTTTCAGCGTTGATTGCTCGATCTCCTCGAATACCTGCGTCGAGCCCGGTTCTCTCTTCAGCAGCAGATCGCACAGCAAGCGGGCATCCTCAACGGGGACCATGAGGATCGTACGACCCGTCACATCGCCGAGCATGTGCATGAGCACTGCGGCGACAACGTCCTTCTCGTCGTCCACCAGACCCGGAATCTCGCTGAGCGGCGTGATGGTGATCTTCGGTACGCTGATCATGCTCCGCCGGTGCGTCAGCTGTGATAGGGCCGTCGCCGCGTGGCCTGCGCCGATGTTGGCTACTTCACGGAGTGCATCCAGCTGGTGCTCTTTGAGATCCGGTAGTTCGGTCATACACCTCTCCCGCTAGACCAGGCCGCCTGCATCCAAGATGAGAACCGCCCGCCCATCCGACAAAATTGTCGCCCCACTGAAGATCGGTAGCATTCCCTGAGGGGCATCGAAGGTCTTGACCACCACTTCTTGTTGCCCTGCCATACTGTCCACAACCAACCCGGCCCGGCGGTCCCCGACCTGCAAGATGATCACCGGCGGCCGGTCCTTCGGTTCGCCGTCCACACGCACCAGCTCTCTGAGGAAGACCAACGGAATCACACGATCACGAAGCATGATCGCCTTGGCGCCGTCAAGCTCGGTGACCGTTTGTGGGTCGAGTTCGACCGTCTCTTCCACGTGTGTCAACGGAAGCGCGTACTTCTCATCCCCCGCCCGCGTCAACATCGTACGAACAATGGCTAGGGTCGGCGGCAGTCGCAGTGTAAACGTCGAACCGGCCCCCTTCTTGGTCTTGAACTCCGTCGAGCCACCCAGCGCCCGAATGTGCGTGACCACGGCGTCAATTCCGACACCGCGGCCGGACACGTCGGACACCTCCTGCGCCGTGGTAAAGCCGGGACGCGCCAACACCCGGAGCAGCTGATCGTCCGTCAGCGACCGGACCTCCTCATCCACCAATCCGCTCGCTTTGGCATCCGCGAGAGCTCGCTCACGATCTATGCCCCGGCCGTCGTCGGAGACGCGGATCGCCACGGTGGAACGATCTCGCCCCGCCGAAAGAACCACGCGGCCCTCCGGTGCCTTCCCTGCCGCCTCCCGTTCCTCGGGTGGTTCTATCCCGTGACCAACGGCATTCCGCAGTAGATGGACGATCGGATCGCCGATCTCATCGAGGATCGCGCGGTCGAGCTCGATTTCCTTGCCCTCTACCCGGAAATCGATCCGCTTGCCAAGTTGCCTGGCGACGTCGCGGACCAGACGGGGAAAGCGATCGAATACCTGCCACACGGGAGTCATCCGAGCTTGGATGATCTCCGCTTGCAGTTCACCTGTCAGCCGCGAGATCGTGATTACCACGTCCTCGAGATCGGGATCTGCCCGATCCGTGCTCAACTCTGCGAGCCGCCCACGGGCGTTGACGAGCTCGCCGATCTGGTTCATCAACGCATCGAGCCGATCCAGATTCACTCGGATGTGCCGTGCTTTGCGGGTAGCGCCAGCTCTGACCGGTGCCCCGGCTTCTTCGGGGCGACCGATAGTGACCTTCTCAACGTCACCGGCGGTGCGGATCGCTTCCTCGATTACGTGATCGGGTGCGTCACTGTCCAGGAAGAACTGCAGCTTTCCGTCGAACTCCTCACCCTCCAGAACCTCGAGGGGAGGATTGAGCCCCGACATGGGGCCCAGTGACTCCATCCGGCGGAGGACGATCATGGCGCGGGCACCTTTGAGGGATGCATCGGGCTTGATCGACACCTGCACGTGCCGGCCTCCGCCAACGGCCTCCGTCTCCACGGACGCCCTGGTCCGCTCACGTTGCTTCTTCTTGGACTCCGCGCCAGCGGCGGCGCGGTCCAAATCCGCCAGCAAATCCGACGCGTCCAGCTCACCTTCGCGCCCGCCGACCGAGTGCTCGACGGCTTGTTCGAGCGCGTCGGCAGTTCGGAACAGGAGGTCAATGGTCTTCGAGTCGGTGGCGCCGGGGCGACGCCTCAGGATATCGAGCAGGTTTTCAGCCCGGTGGGCCAGGTTCGCTACGGCGGAGAAACCCATGCTCGCAGCCATACCCTTGATGGTGTGCATCGCGCGGAAGATCGCGTCCACCGGTCCGGCCGCGGACGGATTCCGCTCCCATTCGAGCAGCTGCTGGTTGATGTTGGTGAGATGCTCGCGGCTCTCCGTGAGAAAGAGATCGGCGTACTTGCCAGGATCCATGGGTTAGCCAAGGACTCGCTGGACCGCTTCGAGAACGCGCGATGGTTGGAAGGGCTTGACGACAAAATCTTTGGCACCCGCCTGGATGGCCTCGACGACGAGCGCCTGTTGTCCCATGGCACTGCACATGAGCACCTTGGCGGCAGGTTCGATCTTCATGATTTCACGGACCGCATCGATGCCACCCATATCAGGCATCACGATGTCCATGGTCACCAGGTCCGGCTTCAGCTCCTTGAAGCGCTCGACGGCCTGAACACCAGTTTCAGCCTCGCCAATGACATCAAAGCCGGCTTGCGAGAGAATGTCGCTGATCATCGTACGCATGAAGATGGCATCGTCACACACCAGCACGGTATGGCTCACACGTCCTCCTAAGAGGTCAGAATAGGACTTAACAGCGCGTCAGTATCCAGCAAAACAAAGGATAGATCACCACGTCGTCCGACGGCACGGACGAGGCGGGAGTCGATCCCGGGCAGCTCTCCCCCCTGCGCAAGGTCGCCGGCGGATACTGATATGAGATCCACGACTTCATCAACGGCAAATCCCACCGAACGCGCTGCGACGTCGAGGACCACGATGGACTGATGTCCGTTCGCCTCAGGTTGTCCGAGGGCGCGCCGGGCGTCCACCAGGGTCACGAGGTTACCGCGAACATTAATAATGCCGTTTACAGAAGCAACGGCGCCCGGCAAACGGGTGGCCGGTAAGCGGGGCAAGATTTCCCGAACGACCGCGATCTCCGCGGCGCAAGTCAGGTCAGCGACGCGAAAGATGAGTAAGCGAACCCCAGCGAAGTCAGCCATCTTACCCAAAAAAGCCAAGATACTCTAGCGTAGAATTAGGGGCAAGCAGCGTCGGATCACCGCTTGCCGCCTCGAGACATTCTCGCAGATCGCCCGGCCACTCCGACCGAAACTGTAGCGGTTCCCCTGTCTCGGGATGAGCGAATCGCAGACATGCGGCATGGAGCGCTTGCCGTGGAGCGGCCCGCTCGACCGTGAGGGCCGGCTGCCTCTGCGAGCCTGTAACTCGGCGGTGCCCTCCCCCACCGTATATCGGGTCCCCCACCACCGGATGACCGACGTGCGCCAGGTGGACGCGGATCTGATGGGTCCGACCGGTGCCCAGCGTGATCCGCAGGAGATCACAGATGTCAAACCGTGCCAAACGCTCCGCCCGCGTTTTGGCAGGCCGACCGGTCGCGAGCACGATCATCCGCTTCCGATCGTGGGGGTGCCGCCCGATGGGTTCGTCGACGTCGAGGACGTCCTGGATATGTCCCCAGACCAGAGCCGCATATTGACGCTCGATCCGACGTGCCGCCAATGCTCGGCCGAGTCGCCGGTGGGCGACGTCCGTCTTGGCAACAATCAGCAATCCCGACGTGTCACGGTCCAGCCGGTGCACGATTCCCGGCCGCTCGCGGTTCTCTCCGGCCAGCGCCGTCCCCCGGGCGAGGAGGGCGTTGACCAGCGTATCGTCCCAATGGCCCGGCGCAGGGTGCACAACCATCCCGGCGGGCTTGTCGATCACCAACAAAGTGTCGTCCTCGTACGCCACCTTCAGGGGCACCGGGTGGGGCCGCAGCGTGCGGCGAGGTTCCTGTTCGGGAAACTCCACGGCAACGATGTCGCCATGAAGTAGCCCGCGGCTGGCCCGCCCGCGCGCTCCGTTGACCTGGACGCCGCCTTGCGCCACGAGGCGAGCCGCTTGTGTTCGAGAAAGGGAAAGTTGATCGGCGAGGAATCGGTCGAGACGCTCGGTAGACTGGGCGAGTACCTGAAAGAGTACGGTCTCGGGCAATGGAGGTGGCCCGCCGGCTGTTAGGACGATGCTTCGGCCGCGTCGGACGCGCCGCTCAGGCGATCGGCCTGTCGCCCCTCCTGCCAAAGCACCACGGCGAGGGCGATGGCGCCGCACGTTACAGCGATATCGGCCACGTTAAAGGTAGGCCAGCGGTAGGTGCCGATCCCCACATCGATGAAGTCGACGACGCCGCGGGCGCTGCGAATGCGATCGATCACGTTGCCGACGGCTCCGCCGCACACCATCGCTAGCGCCGGTGTACCGCACCATGGACCCCAGAACGACCAAGGCCACCAGGGCAAGCACCAGAAAGACCCAGCGGGAGGAAGCGCAAGAACCAACGCTGATGCCGAATGCTGCACCGCAATTGTGCACGAGTTGAAGCGTCACCCACTCGCCTATGATCGGTCGGGGTACGCGGGACAGGTTGGCGGAAGCAACCAGCTTGGTGAGGAAATCCAACACCACCACCGTTCCGGCGACCATCCAGAACAGCCGCCGACTACCGCCGCTTGCCATCTTCCTCTTTCGCCTTGCACTTGATGCAGAGTCGACTCATGACAGCGGCCGAACTTGTCGGGCGATTGATACAAGCGTCTCAGCGCTTCATTCACATGCCAGAGGTAGCGACCCTCTTGCGATGCAAAGAGAAACTGCTTCTCACGCTCCATGGCATCGGTACCTTGGTCTGCCATGTGGAACGAGTACGACGACAGATTCCCGTCTGCACCTTGGAGCGTCGAACTGAACGACTCGTCGTAGTGCCCCAACTCCTTGATCACGCGAGCACGTTCTTCGAGGAGACGCTTTTCAAAGTGGCTTAATTGCTTTTTGTTCATCGTTACTACCTGCCCGGTTCAGAACGTTCGACCAGCCCGTACGACGCTAATGCCGCTCGAGCGAGATGACGGCAGCGTCGCCGTCGATGTCCACCGATTCGCGGACGTCCCACTTGGTGAGTTCGCCCCCGACCTCGAAGCGTTGGGCGAGGACCTCGCCCGCAATGAAGGTGCGAAAGGCTTCGGCCGCGGTGACCACTTCATCATCACCACTGATGCTGAGCGAGATTCTCGTAGTGTAATCGTATCCGCCTTGCTTTCGGAGGCGTTGAACTCGATTCACGATTTCTCGCGCCACGCCTTCCTGCCTCAGGTCGTAGCTAAGCGATGGGTTGAGTGCCACCACATACGGACCATCGCTTTGGACGAGCCAATCCGTCGTTACCTCCCGCTTGACCATCACGTCCTCCGGTCGATAGGAGAACTCACGGCCGTCGATCGACACAGAGACAGCCTCACCATCTTCGAGTGCGCGAAGTTGATCCGTGGTCAACTGCGACGCCGCTTGTGCGGCCGCCTGGGTCTCCTTGCCGTACACCTTGCCTAGCGTTCGGAAGTTCGGTTTGGCCGTCAAGCGTACCAACTCTGCATCTGACTCGACCACACTGACGCCCTTCACATTGACTTCCTTCTTGAGTATCTCGAGACACTTATCGAAGGCGGGCGTCAGCACTGCCTTGGGGACCGCCAGGCGGATTTCTGCCAGCGGCTGCCTCACACGGAGTCCGGCATCCTCTCGAACGCTGCGGGCCAACGACGCCAGACGTCGAATAGCGTCCATTTCGACCACGACTCGGCGCAGCACCGCACGATCCACTCCCTCCGCGGAAGCAGTCCACTCCGGAAACCGCGCCAGGTGCACGGAAGCGCCGGTCAGGCGTCGATGGATAGCGTCACTCAAGAACGGCGCCGCTGGAGCAAGCAGCCGTGACACTGTCACGAGCGCCTCATACAGCGAAGCCGCTGCCGCCGGGTCCGCCTCGCTATCCGGAGCCCAAAACCGCGCCCGGTTAATCCGCACATACCAGTTCGACAGGTCGTTGTCGCAGAAATCCATGAGTGCCCGAACCCCGGCCGTGACATCATACCGCGACCATGACCGGCTCACGCTCTCAACCACGGCATCCAACCTACCCAACAACCACTGGTCGATCAGCTCACGATCTTCAGCCCGCGGGGCGTCCGCTGGCGACCAGTCATCCACGTACTGGGAGAAGAATCCATACGTGTTGCGCAATCGATTGAGAAATCCACCCGCGATGTCGGCGATCGCCTTGGGGTCCACGCGCTTCGGCAACCACACCTGACTCGATGCCAAGAGACACAACCGCACCGCATCGGCGCCGAACTCTGATACCGCCTCCCATGGATCGATGACGTTGCCGAGCCGCTTGGACATTTTGCGGCCTTCGGCGTCCAGCACGAGACCATTCACGATTACGTTCCGATAGGCCGGCTGGTCGCTGACGCCTGCAGCAATCGCCAGAAGCGAGTAGAACCAACCGCGCGTCTGGTCGAGCCCTTCACAAATGAAATCTGCCGGGAAGTGTGCCTCAAATTCCTCAGCATTCTCGAACGGATAGTGCCACTGGGCGTACGGCATGGCACCTGAATCGAACCATGCATCGATCACCTCGGGCACGCGCCGCATGGTTCCGTGGCAAGAACGGCACGCGAACATGATTTCGTCGATGTATGGTTTGTGCGGATCGAAGCCCTCGGGCAGTGCCTCCCCCGTGAGCTCCTGCAATTCATCGTAGCCACCAACCACGATCTCGTGTGAGCCATCTTGGTCGCACACCCATGCCGGGAGTGGGGTTCCCCAGTACCGGTCCCGGGTCAAGGCCCAATCGACGTTGTTTTCCAGCCATTCACCGAACCGCCCCTCCCCCACTTCCGGAGGGTGCCAGTCGATCTCCCTGTTCATCGTCACCATACCGTCTTTGAAGGCGGTGGTGCGGACAAACCACGACCTGCGCGCGTAGTAGATCAACGGGGAGTCGCAGCGCCAACAAAACGGATAGGTATGCTCATAGCCCTTGCTCTCGTAACGGCCAAAGAGTTTCCCTTCCCGCTCGAGTCGCTCGGCGATGATGTCGTTGGCCTCGAACACGGTCTTGCCGTTGATCGTGTCGAAGGACGTGTGGGCAAACCTGCCATTCTCATCTACCGGGTTGACGAACGCCATTTCTTCCCGGCGAATTGCCTCGTAATCGTCGACCCCGAACGCGGGCGCCATGTGCACCAGGCCGGTTCCCTCCTCAGCGGTCACGAAGTCGCCGGCGACGACACGAAAGGCGTGATCGGTACTCACTTCCACGGCGTCGAGCAGCTGTTCATACCGATGACCCACGAGCTCGTGGCCCGCAAACTCAGCAACCGTCGGGAAGCTTCCGAGAGGATTTCCACTCGTTGCTCCGGGGATCACCTTGGTCTCAGCTATCGATTTTTCGGCAATGAGACGCGTCCCGCCGACATCGAACTCCACATACTGGAAAGCCGGGTTGACCGCGACGGCGACGTTGGAAGGCAACGTCCATGGAGTGGTCGTCCACACCAAGAGATGACGGTCGGCGTCGCTCTCCTCGTCCACCAATCGGAACAGCGCGTAGATCGACGGGCTCCGGTGGGTGTCGTATCCCATGGCGAGCTCATGGCTCGAGAGGGACGTCCCACAGCGGATGCAGTATGGCAGCACTTTGTGCCCGTCGTACAGCAGATTCTTACTCCAGAGCTGCTTGAGCAGCCACCATACGGATTCGATGTAGTCGTTCGTGTACGTAATGTACGGACGCTCGTAATCCAGCCAGTACCCGATACGATCCGACAACGACTCCCAGTCGTTCTTGTATCTGAAGACGCTGTCGCGGCAGCGGCGATTGAATTCGGCTACGCCCAAACGTTCGATGTCGGCCTTGCCATTGATGTTGAGCGATTTCTCGATCTCAATCTCAACAGGCAGTCCGTGCGTATCCCATCCGGCAATGCGCGTGACGGAACGGCCGAGCATCGTGTGATACCGGCACACCATGTCCTTGATCGTCCGTGCAAACACGTGATGGAATCCGGGCCGGCCATTGGCCGTCGGCGGTCCCTCGTAGAAGACGAACGGCGGAGAGTCTTTGGTCGCCTTGAGCGTGCGGCGGAACAGCGACTCTTTCTCCCACACCGCGAGCACTTCCTGCTCGAGGTCGTTGAGATTCCCTGTCGGCAGCGGATCGTAGGCCATTAGGGCATCCGCTCCAATACAGTCGCGATGAGGGCCGTGAGGTCCGGCTCGGCCTTGGTAGCCGTGGCGATGATCGTCTCAACGTCCACGGGCTCTAATGCGTCCGGAAGGCACCGGTCGGTGATGATGCTCACCCCGAGGACCCGCATGCCGCCGTGGACGGCGACGATCACCTCAGGCACGGTCGACATGCCCACTACATCGGCACCGATACCCCGTAAGAAACGATATTCGGCCGGTGTCTCGAGGTTGGGTCCCGTCACAGCTACATAGACACCCTCATGGAGCACGATTCGCAGATCGCGCGCCACGGCATGGGCAAGATCCCGAAGTTGAGAATCGTACACCCTCGACATATCCGGAAAGCGCGGTCCCAGCCCGTCGTCGTTCGGCCCAATGAGCGGATTGTCGCCCAGCAGGTTGATATGATCGGCGATCAAGACCAACTCCCCTGCTTCCCAGAGGGGATGCATTCCTCCGCACGCATTCGACACGACCAGCGTACCGGCACCCAGGGCCCGCATCACACGAACCGGAAAGCCGATCTGCTGCATGGAGTATCCCTCATAGCGGTGGAACCGCCCCTGCATTGCTACGACTTGCTTGCCCCCGAGGTTGCCGAACAGCAGGCGCCCCGCGTGGCTCTCCACGGTGGAAAGGGGGAACCCCGGGATGTGCTCGTAGCCGATCTCACATTCGAGTTCGATTTCTCGGGCGAGGCCCCCGAGTCCCGTGCCCAGAATGACAGCCACTTCCGGGGCAAACTCGGTTTGTCCACGCACCGCAGCTACGGCATCGTCAATGGCCTGGCGTGCAGTTGTAGCGGTCATCGTCCTTCGACAAAAACCCCTTCGCGTTCATGGGCCTCCAAGGCGTCCACCTCGCCCATGTGCCGTTCCAGCAGCATGCGGAACGACGTCAGATAGGCGTTGAACTGCCGTTGTCCGGCCTCAATCTCGCGCCTCACGGCGCGCTCAGTCGTGCGAGCCTCACTGAGAATCCGCTCACCCTCGGCTCTCGCCTGTTGGATGATCCCTTCTGCGTCGCGCTTGACGGCTTGCGCGGCGTCCGCCCGGAGCTGTTGTGCTGCCACTAGCGCTTCGTTCATCGCGGCTTCTCGCTCACGGAACGCCTTGAGTTGGTCGCGGAAGTTCTTGACGCGTTCCTCTAGGGCGGCTCGTTCTCGCAGCAGCCGCTCGAGTTCATCCGCCACCTGTCCCCGAAACGCCTCGACGCTCGCCGGGTCGTAGCCGCGCATCTTGTGGCGGAATTCCAGCGCGCGGATGTCGATCGGTGTGAGGCGGAATCCTTCTTCGGTCATCGATGTCGCTCCCCGAAGAGCACCGTGCCCAGCCGCACGAGCGTGGCTCCTTCCGCTACGGCGGCCTTGTAATCGCCGGACATGCCCATCGACAATTCCGGCAGGTGGAGCCCCTCCGCCTGGAGATGATCGCGCAGGATTCGAAGCCTGCAGAAGACCTCTCGCTGAACCCGCTCATCGCCGGTGAAAGGCGCCATCGTCATGAGTCCCTGCAACTGCAACCCCTGCAACGCCGATACTTGATGTGCTAGCTGTGGCGCCGTTTCGGGTGTGCACCCACTTTTTGGCGATTCCCCCGAGACGTTGACCTGCAGCAGCACCGTCAACGTGTCCTCGCAAGCCGATTCGGACTGCTCCCTGGCCCGGCGTTGCGCGGTCACAAGGGCTTCCGCCACCCTCAGGGAATCAACCGAGTGCACCACAGAGAAGTTTCCCGGCACGAACCTCGCCTTATTCGTCTGCAGGTGGCCGATGAGATGCCATCGAACCTGGACATCTGGCAGTTCGGCACGCTTCTGCAGTGCCTCCTGAACTCGGTTTTCGCCGATCTCCGTCAGGCCCACTTCCCGGGCCGCGAGCACCATCGCCGGCGGATGTCCCTTGGTCACGGCGACGATCGAAACATCGTTGCGCAGCCCCTCCGCGGCCTGCACCCGGGCAATCTCCTCACGTATCAGTGCGAGATTTTGGGCGACAGGCGCAAAGTCCATAGCCTTATAACGTACTTGGGCTTAGTCACCGGTACAACCGGTGGAGGCAGGACCTCCTGCTACGGGGTTCCCTCCGATGTGTCGGCCCCGGGAGTGATCTCCAGCCGCATTGGGCTGTCCCCGGGCATGGGGGTGACTTCCTGGGCGGTGGACATGTCAATGAGCGAGCGGAGCTCAGGTGAAGGCGAGAGGTGGTAGGAGCGGGCGAAGTTCTCCATCCCTCGCTGGCGTTGACCGAGAATGTCGTACGCCTGGCCGAGCGAGAGGAAGGGAAGGCTCAGGTTGGTCGCGATGTTGCGGTTAGTCGGATCCAGATCGAGTGAATCCACCTCGAACAACCGCGCATAGCGATAGATATGCCACGCGAGTGAATCGGTGCGCGGAACGTCTAGCGGAACACCCAGCAACCCGGTCACGAGCCGCGTCGAGTCGGGTGGGTGATCCACGTTGAGGCGCAGCGCGAGTCCCTCTTGAGTCAGGTACCGGCCCAGCTGCACCCAGTTGCCACTTCCTGCGGTCGTGGAGAAGTAGATTGGTCGCCGTCCTGCGTTTTCGAGAATAAGCCGCAGGATCAGGACATCCTTTACCAGCAATGGAGTGTCTCTCGGATACACATGGTCTATCTCGCCCACTTGGAAACGGAAATCCTGCGGCAGCAGTTGAGCGGCCACGCCCGCGATCTCGTCGTCGCGCATGGTGTGCAGCGCTTGGGGAATTTCGCTCGGCGCCAGGTCTGCATACCAAGGGGCCTGTGCGGGGTCGAATGGCCGCAACGGATTGTCACGGAGTTGACGGATATACCAGTCGGTGTTTCCGAGAGACAGGTTTACGACGACGACATCCTGCCGCACGGCCTCGACTTCTTGGGCGTACCAAAGCGGGAACGTGTCGTTGTCGCCGTTCGTGAACACGATGCCATACGGTTCGATCGATTGCAGGAGGTCGTAGGGAAAGTCCCGTGCGAGCACGGCCTCCGGCCGGTGCGCACGACTCGCAGCCTTGAAGTTGAGCACGAATGGAACCGCAGCCAGCGCAAAGACCGCCGGGGCGAGTTTTACCGCCCTCGCATTGGCGCGCAGCACATCCCGCAACGTCCGGTAGAGCCCCGCTATACCGATCCCTGCAAAAATACCCCACAGCTGAAAAGACACGGTAAAGAAGTAGTCACGCTCCCGCACCTCGTGCATGTTGGCGTCGGGAAACTGATCGTACCCGATCGAGAATCCCGGTTTGAAGTTCATGTAGCCCATGAGAGCGGGGCCGGTCGTAAGGAAGATGATGAGCAAGAGCCAAAAGACCGACCGGTTTCTCTCACGGAGCAACGCCGCTCCGTATATCCCGAGTGACGTGAATGCGAGGGTGAACGGGAGGCGGATCGGCGCAAATACGGACTGCGTTGGGGCGAGTCCGTTGGACCACTGCCAATCGAAGTACTGCAGGTAGTTCAGGATTTGGAGCGCGATGATGTCGAGGGTGCGCCCAGGGTTACCGAAGCCAGATGCGTAGATCGGGTTGTCGGTGGGAAGCCGCGGAGGGTATTGCTCTCGTCGAATGACGGCAAGCAACGATTCCCACGTCGAGGGGTCCGCCTCGTTAATAAAAGGCCCCAGACCCGCACGGATATAAAGGAACAGGTAGGTTGAAACGCCGACGGCGGCCACCAGCAAAACCCCCAGCGCGAATCGCCAACCACCCGTCGCGATGGCAAACATGGCCGCGACCGCAAACGCCACGGCTCCCAGGGAAAACAACGTCGTGCTCCCCAAGCCGGTCCCAATGAGCAACGCCCAGACGCCCACTACCACAGCCCAATGCGCCCACTCCACCGCACGATCCTGGTCGTCCGGCATTGGCTCCGTCTTCATGACGTGCCACATGAATACGATGAGTGCGGGCCCGATGAGGAGTGTCAGCAGATGGTTGCCGACGGAGAACGCGCCCAAGTAGACGATGAGCAGCAGAATGTGCGGCGCTCGCGACTTGCCACGGTGTTTTCGCCAGACCCAGGCGAGCCACGCAATGGCGGACATGCTGAACGCCGCCACCATGTAGACTTCGCTCTCGTTCGAGTTCTGCCACACTGTGAACGCGAACGCCGAGACCAACGCCGCCGCGCCAGCCCCACCGTACACGAAGCCCGGATCAGGGGCCTTTGTTTCCGTCTGCCCCACGCTGCGCAGGCCGTGGAATACCACTAAGAACATGAGCGCCGCCGACGCCGCGCTGAACACCGCCGTCATGAGATTGACGCGCAGCGCAAACTCCCCAATGGGAACGAGTTTCGCCCACACGTTGGCGAGGAACACGAAGACAGGCGTTCCGGGCGGATGGGGAATGCCCAAAATCTTCGCGGCGGCGAGGAACTCCCCCGCGTCCCAGAACGTCACGGTCGGTGCAAGGGTCCAGACGTAGCCGGCAAACACGACGAAGAAAACCGCAACCGCTGCTCGGTACGGAGTCCCGCCGCTCGTCGGATCGGACGCGATAGTTGTCATCGTTGCTGACCCACTCCCATGTCCCATAGGCCTATCTGAATCTCGCACTCGAGTTGGTGATCGTCAGTGCCGGTTCGGCCATTTAGCTAGTAGCTAATGGCCGACGGCGTTTCAAGCGACTGCCGCGTCGCGGGGCGTCTCCGCTTCCGTGATAGAGGCCCACGAGTGCCCGGCGAGGACCTCCCGGATCTGTTGCGGTATCACGCCCCGGTGCAGCAGACCACGTTGGGCGATTGACACCTTGGACGTCTCCTCGGATACCACAAAGACGATTGCATCCGACTCCTCCGAGAGCCCGAGGGCGGCGCGGTGGCGAGTCCCCAGAGATTTGTCCGGTACCGGGAACTGCGTCAGGGGCAGTACACAGCCGGCCGAGATGATTTGGTCGCTGCGAATCACTACCGCTCCATCGTGAAGCGGCGAATAGGGCGTGAACATTGTCACCAACAGATCCGCAGAGACAGTAGCCCGGATCTCCTTACCTGTCTCCAGGTAATCGTTCAGCGAGACATCTCGCTCCACCGCGATGATCGCTCCCCGGCCAGTTCGAGACAGCCGCTCGAGCGCCTCCACGATTTCCTCCGCTACGACATCGACTCCCGTGCGGGTCAGGAAACTGATCGCACGAGTCCTCCCCAACCTCGAGAGCGCATGACGTAACTCCGGCTGAAACACCACAACCGCCGCAAACGCCCCGTAGGTAAACACCACTCCCAATACCGCGGCGATCATCGAAAGTTTCAGCACCAACGCTCCAAAATACACCACGCCCAGCACAACGAGACCCACTAAGATCTGCAGCGCGCGCGTGCCGGCGAGAAACAGCAACACTCGATAAATGAGATAAGCCACGACGAGGATCTCGACCACGTCGCCAATGCCCGGGATGAGAAACCGGAATTGCTCAGACAGCATTAGGCACTCCGCACCGCATGCGCGATCCGTAAGGCGGCACCAACCTGATCGACGGCGTGCACGCGAAACAAGGTCGCCCCGAGGCCATAGGCAACTACGCACACTGCCGTGGTGGCGGCGTCGCGTTCGGTCGCCCCAGGCCCCGTCAACTCACGCAGGAACCGTTTTCGCGACGGCCCCACCATGATGGGGAAGCCGAGCGACGTCATCGCCGGCAGGCGATTGAGCAACATGTAATTGTCCGCCGGCCGCTTGGCAAACCCCAAACCCGGATCCACCACGATGGCCTGCCGCGCCACGCCTCCTGATTCGGCCACCTCCACCGAATCCTGCAATTCTCGCACGACTTCTGCAAAGAGATCTTCGTACGAGGCGTGATCGTAGCTGGCCATGTCGGTGACGGTGCCGCGGGAGTGCATGAGCACGAGACCCGCACCGTGCTCGGCACACACCTCAGCGACTGTCGGGTCGAGACGCAGTCCGGACACGTCGTTGATCGCCCAAGCCCCTGCCTCGAGAGCCCTCCGTGCGGTCACCGCCTTGACGGTGTCCACCGTGAGGGGAACCGATGGAAAGCGTCGTACGAGCTCACCAAGCACCGGCTCGAGCCGGCGCCACTCCTCATCGGCGGGAACCGGCCCCGGCCGCCCAGGCCGCGTGGATTCTCCTCCGAGATCGATGATGTCTGCCCCGGCCTCCAACATCCCTTCAGCGTGGCGCAGCGCGTCGTCCGGCTCGAGGAATCTTCCGCCGTCACTGAAGGAATCGGGTGTGACGTTGAGGATGGCAACGATGACGGGCTGGTCGAGGGACACGTTCCCACGGGCCATTTCCCACTCGGTCGGTCGCTCCACCGCGCCGCGGGCCAAACGCCCGATCCCCGCAACGAGCTCTTCGGGAAGGGAAGCGATGCCCGGCCGTGCCAGCCCACCGAACCGGGCAGCCCCACCCGCCAACAGCGCCCACCCCTCTCCGGTCAGGCATTCGAGCCCGTGCTCGCGCGCCGCCGCAACCACTGCCTCCCGCGCTTCGGCCGGAAGGGCGTCGATCACTAAGAGGAGTGGTTCAAGGCCGTGCGCAGCAGCATCGGCCCGAACGGGGTCGAGACCCCGTTCGACCAACGCACTGCGGACTATCTCGGGTTGTCGCGAGGAAAGGGGAACAACCGTCACGCGCCAGCTGGCTCGGGGGGCGGTGTGCCCAGCACCGGGCCAGTCCCCGACGCACTGGTATCGTCTGTGGGCTCCGCCGGGGGCGGTTCGCCCGGCTCGACCTCCACCGGGGCGCGGGGCGGTAAGGGTTTGCCGCGCCCGAGGAGTTCCACTTCGTCCCGGTCGATGGTCTCGCGTTCCAGTAACGCCTCCGCCATGGCGTGGAGCTCTTTCATGTGTCCCGAAAGGATTTCCCGGGCCCGGCTGAAGGCGTCTTGCAGGATCCGCTTGATCTCCGAGTCGACGAGCTCCGCCGTTTTCTCGGATACTCCGCGGTGTTGTTGGATTTCTCGGCCGAGGAAGATCTGCTGTTCTTTATCGCCGACCGCCACCGGCCCGACCGCCTCGCTCATGCCGAACTGGGTGACCATGCGCCGCACCATCTCGGTGGCCTGCTCGATGTCCTGCGCCGCCCCGGTTGTCACTTTGTCGGGCCCGAAGATGAGCTCTTCAGCCACGCGCCCACCAAACGCCATGGCCAGCTTGCCGATGATGTAGGCTTTCGTGTGATTGTGCCGGTCTTCCTCTGGCAAGGAGAACGTGATCCCGAGAGCGCGGCCGCGTGGCACAATGGTCACCTTGTGCACGGGGTCGAGCCCGGGCACGTTGAGGCTCACGATAGCGTGGCCTGCTTCATGGTAGGCCGTGAGCTTCCGTTCTTCGTCCGAGAGTTGTAGGCTCTTGCGCTCGATGCCGAGCATCACCTTGTCTTTGGCGTCCTCGAGATCCTCCATATCCACGCGCTGCTTGTTCCGCCGAGCTGCTAGCAGCGCTGCTTCATTGACGATGTTCGCCAGATCGGCCCCCGCTAGGCCGGGGGTTGCCTTGGCAATCGTGCCGAGTCTCACTGCATCCGCCAGCGGAATCTTACGCGCGTGGACCTTTAGGATCATCTCGCGGCCACGCACATCCGGCATATCGACCACTATCTGACGGTCAAAGCGTCCCGGCCGCAGCAACGCCGGATCGAGAACATCCGGGCGGTTGGTGGCGGCAATCAGAATCACTCCCTCGTTGGACTCGAAGCCGTCCATTTCAACGAGGAGCTGATTCAAGGTCTGCTCTCGCTCGTCGTGCCCGCCACCGAGACCGGCACCGCGATGCCGGCCTACCGCATCGATCTCATCGATGAAGATTAGGCACGGCGCGTGCGCCTTCCCCTGCTCGAACAGATCGCGCACGCGGGACGCGCCAACGCCCACGAACATCTCGACGAAATCAGAGCCCGACATGGAGAAGAACGGTCTGCCGGCCTCCCCGGCCACGGCTTTGGCCAGCAGCGTCTTGCCCGTTCCCGGCGCTCCCACCAACAACACGCCCTTCGGAAGGCGACCACCCAAGCGTTGGAATTTCTGCGGATCCTTCAGGAATTCGATGATCTCCTCGAGCTCAACCTTGGCCTCGTCTGCGCCGGCGACGTCGTTGAAACTGGTTTTGGGCGTGTCGCCCGTGAGGAGTTTGGCCTTCGATCTCCCAAATTGAAACGCGCGGTTTCCGCCCTGTTGGACCTGTCTGAAGAAGAACAGCCATAGGCCGATGAGGATGATCCAGGGCAGCAGGTTCAGGAAGATTGCGCCGAATGACGGCTTGGGGACTTTGCCCTTGATCCGAACACTTTTCTCTTCCAAGCGCTCGAGTAGCAACTCCGAATCCTGAATGGGAAGAACGACGCTGAACTGCTCAACCTCTTGGCGCTCGACGAGCACCCGCTGCTTGAACTCACCCTTGACGAACTTGCCGTCGGTGATCTCGACCTCACTGATGTTGTTTTGCTCGAGCTCGGCCCTGAGCATGGAGTACGTTATCTCGACGTGCTCATCCCGATTCGAGACGATCATCCGGTAGAAGGCCACCGTCAGGAGACCCAGCAAGAGCCAAAACACTAAACTCTTGCTCACGGCGTTCCAGTTGAACTTGCGGTTTTGTGGAGCGTCAGCCATTGGGTGTGGTCAATCCTCGATGCTCGCGATGAACGGGAGATGCCGGAAATCCTCGGCGTGATCCAAGCCATAGCCCACAAGGAACGCCGCGGGCGCGTCGAAACCGACGAACCGGGGTTCGCGCGTCAGCGCATTGGCCATCCGCTTGTGAAGCAAGGTGCATATCTCAAGGCTCCGGGGTTTCCTCTGCTCTAATAAATGTATTACGCGGCTCAGGGTGTTCCCAGAATCAACGATATCTTCGATCAACAGCACGTGCTTGCCCTCGAGCTCCGTCTCGGGCTCGTACAGCAATCGCACATCCCCGCTCGACTTCGTCCCGCTCCCGTACGAGGCCGCCATCAGGAAATCTACCTGAAATGGACGCGGAATCTTCCGCACGAGGTCGGCCAAGAACACGAAACTTCCCTTGAGGAGACCAAGCAACACCAACTCCCCAGACCCGTAATACTCAGCGATCTCGTTCCCCAATGCGGCGATGCGCTCGGCGAGCTGCTCCTCGCCGATGACCACACTGGTGATCTCACGGCCACCCGCGACCTTAGGAATCTCCATTGGCGCTTGCATCTACCCGAATCGCTTCTTCTCCGACGTCTGGAATCGCGACACCAGCCCGACAAACGCCCGGCACCCAAAGAATATCATCACCGCGGACCAGCAAAGGTAAGCTGGACCGCTCCGAGCGCGGGATTCTACCCTCCATCAGGAGCCGAGTAAGCCGGCGGCGCCCTGTTCCCCCTAGCGGAAAAACCCGGTCCCCAGCCCTCCAGGCCCTCAACTCCGCCGGGCCATCGGTCACCCACGTCGTAAGCGACCCTCGGTCGGGACGCCCGGCCGCCTCTCGACGCCACGCGATCTCCCACCCCCCCCACTGCACCGAGCCCTGCTCCGCTGCCTCCCACGGAACCGCCACCTCCCCCGCACTGCCCGGCATATTCGCCAATCGAAAAATGCGGAGTCGCCCGAACGCGATCTCCGCTACCCAATCCTGCCCCAATTCTTGTCGTCGGCCGCTGGTGGCCCGTTGCACGAACGTCCTCAAGCGTGCCGCTCGCTTGGGCCCCAGCACACAACCGACTTCCCTCGCCGCCGCCCGCAGCAATGCCTCCGACAAGCTGTGATCATAAAGCTGCAACGGGTCCCGAGCAACCTCGATCATCTCGTGAGACACACGCACTCCGAGCTCCGGCAGCGCGCGCAGCACAACCGACCATGCCTCCCGGTCGCGCGCCGCAAAGCGGGTCACGTCCGACAGCGACCCATCCAACGCGTCACCGAACCGGCTACGAACAACGGGGAGGAGTTCGTGCCTCACCCACGCCCGGTCATGCTTCCGGTCGAGATTGCTGGCATCACGGTGAATGGGGAACCCACCCTGTGCACCGAGCCCGCGGGCTGCGAGCCAGCGCCCAAGTTCCACCTTACGAAACGGGAGGAGAGGCCGGACGAGTCCATCAGGCCCAGCAGCAGTGATCCCTGCCAAGCCGCCTGGAGCCGTCCCCCGCAGGAATCGGTACATCACGGTTTCGATCTGATCGTCGGCGTGGTGAGCGGTCACGAGGTACCGAGCTCCCAAACGCTGCTGTACTTCCCTAAGTACCCGATACCGCTCGTCCCGTGCCCTGGTCTCCGATGCATCGGCTCCCAGGCCGAGGCTACTCATATACCCCCGCACTCCGTAACGGACGGCAAGACCCATCACCTGCTCGGCCACGTCGGCGCTCTCCGGCAGAATCCCATGGTCCACGTGGGCGGTCGCCAGATCGAGGCCGAAGTCAGAAGCAATGCAGGACATCAGATCCAGGAGAGCGACGGAATCCGGTCCACCGCTCACGGCCAGCAATGCCAGGCCGGGTTCCGGGACAAGCCGTGTCTCCCGCAGGTGATCGCCCAATCGATTCAACAGATCGTCTTGCATCCTTGTACAAAGATACCTGTAGTAGGAGGGTCTAGGGTGTAGGGTGTGGGGTGTGGTGTGTGGGCTGGGAGGGTTGGGAGACCCTCTACCCTTCGGGGGGCAGCCCCTGTGCTTTCTTCCTCGCCTCGGTGAGATAACCCGCCTTGACATCCAGGAGTTTCGAGAGCTTGCGCATCAGATATGTCTCGTGCTTGGCTACTTCGCCGTCGGCGTACACGAGCCCCCACATAGTCTCGAGCAGCACCATCTTCTGAGGTAGATCGTAACTCTCGGCGATGAGTGACGTGAACTGATACAAATCCACTGACTGACTCCGCTCTCGCTCCGCCAAAGAGATGAGTTCTTCGGCCGTCTCAGCGGACAAACCGAAGTGCCGCTGCACGGACCCTTTGATGTGGGCGCGTTCCGACTCCGCGAATTCGTCATCCGCGTACGCGATCTCCAACAACAAGGCACACGCCGCGAGGTGAAGGGGTTGGTGGTCGTTCGGCTTCTCGGCGTTCTCGGACTCGGCACCGGTCTCCACCTGTTCACCGGCAGGTGCTTGCATGTTGTCTTGAAAGAATGCTTTGATGGCGTCGAGCATCTGGCTAGCGATCTGGCGTTGGCGTTTGTGGCTGGGACGGCACCCCACTACCATCATTTACTTGAGTCAGTTCTTCCCAAGTCTTCCGCTTGAGGTCCGGGACCGTCGCACCTTCTGCAGGATATCCCACTGGAAAGAGAATATAAGGCTTCTCGTTGGGCGGCCGCTTGAGGAGGCGGGACAGGAAACCCATCGGGCTGGGCGTGTGGGTGAGGGTCGCTAGACCCATGGACTGCAGCGCAGCGATGAAAAGGCCACACGCGATTCCGACACTCTCGTTCACGTAGTAGTTGGTGACCTTTCCGCCGTCCTTTTCCCGCCCGTACGACTCCTTGAACACAACCACCAAATACGGAGCCGTCTCCAAAAACGGCTTCCGCCAGCCTGTGCCGAGGGGGGCTAGGGCGGCCAGCCACTCGGGCGGAAACCGCCCTTCGTAGTTCTCCCGCTCCTCTTTCTCCGCCGCCCGGCGAATGGCTCGCCTGAGGGCTGGATCGTC
>JBDHDY010000016.1:0-15859 GCA_039591275.1 Gemmatimonadota bacterium
GGACCCGATGACAAAGCACCGCTCGGCCGTGTCGGAAGCACTAAACGCCTTAGTCATGCGTTGCCTCGAGAAGAAAGCTGCTGATCGCTGGCAGAGCGCGGCAGAGCTCGTCCCGCAATTGAAGGCGATGGCGACGCCGAGTGGCGGGGTAACACCGACGGGAACACAACCGGTGGCAGCGGTAAGTGCCGAGTCACTCGCTCGACGCAGTCACCCCATCCGAGTGGCCGGGCTGTTCGGCCTGGCATCCATCGGGGCTCTTGCAGTCGTGTACGTACTTGTGCAGCTGCTTGGGCTACCCGATTGGGTTTTCGTCGGCGCCATCGGGTTGCTTGCGATCGGCTTGCCAATAGTGGTTGTGACGGGTCACCATGAGCGCCAGCGAGCCATCGCCATGACGACTGGAATCGCGGTGCCCACCCCCACCGACGGAATCCGCCGTTGGCTAACGTGGCGAAAGGCACTACTCGGGGGCGGACTTGCATTTGCGGGCCTCGCCGTGGTCGCGGCTGTGTATACCGTCATGCGAGTCGCGGGAATCGGCCCCGTAGGCACCTTGATGGCCACGGGAGCCCTCGAGCTGCAGGATCGTTTGATCATCGCAGACTTCGACAACCTAACGGGTGACTCGATCCTGGGTCACTCCGTCACCGAAGCATTCAAGGTGGATCTCTCACAATCAACTGTCCTGTCGCTCGCTGTCGCTCGCGGATGCCTCTGAGATAATGCCGGTGCTGCAGCGGATGAATCGAGACCCCGGCTCGCCACTGGATCGGCCTACCGCCCTCGAGGTGGCCGAACGAGAGGGCATCAAAGCGGTTGTCGTGGGTGAGATCAGCCCCGTGGGCGAGGGATATGTGCTCTCGGCTCGGGTGTTGGCAGCGCCCGACGGCTCGCAGCTGCTGGCGCTGAGAGAGACGGCAGACAACAGCTCAGCCCTCATCCCGGCCATCGACCGCCTGTCTGGAAAACTCCGTGAGCGCGTCGGCGAATCACTGAGAACCATTCGCGCCAATGAGCCTCTGGAGCGCGTCACGACTGGCTCACCCGATGCGCTGCGGAAATATTCGCAGGGCGTCCGCGCCTTCGCGCAGGGAGATTACGATCGGGCGGTTACACTGCTGCAGGAGGCCACCGAGATCGATACGACATTTGCGATGTCGTACCGCAAGCTCGCCGCAGCGCTCGCCAATGCCGGTGCCGAACAATCCCGTCAGAGTGAAGCGGCCACCATGGCGTACCGATATCAAGAGCGTCTACCGGACATCGAACGGTATCTGGCCGCCGCTTACTATTACTGGCAGGTCGAATACGATGCCGAGCAGGTCCGCACCGCGTACCACAATGTCATCGACCTACAGCCGGACAACGTTCCCGCCTTGAACAATCTAGCCATCTTGTCGTTCGAGACGGGCGAGTGGAGTGAGTCCGAGGAGTATGGACTTCGGGCGATCGATGCAGCTTCCGTAGGACCGGCATACACCAACACGCTCCTCGCGCAGACCGCGCAGGGAGCTATGACCCGTGCGGATTCGACCTTGAGCCGCTTCGAAGAGGAGTCACCCAATCACCCGGCGGCGCTGTACCTCCGTGCGACCCTGACTGCAGCGGCAAGCGATTTTGAGGCCGCCGATTCACTGTACGTCGAGTTCCGAGCGCATCTTAGCACGAGTCCCGTTTGGCGGTCCAACGCCGTCAATGCCCTTGCGGCCCTTGCTGCGATCAGAGGAAGGCCGGGCGATGCGGAACGCTACACGCGTGAGGAGATGACGGCTGCTGAAGCGCGGGATCGCGCCGCCGACTACCTCAGTGGCGCGCTGGATCTTGGTTGGCTGGACCTCACGTACCGGAATGATCCTACAGCGGGCGTTGCGAAGGTGGAAGATGCTCTGGCGCGACATCCGCTGGCGCCTATATCGCCTTTGGATCGTCCCTACCTGCCGTTAGCGCGATTCTTTGCCGAAGCCGAGCGCCTTGATCGGGCCAAGCAGCTGCTCGGCGAGTATGAGCAAGAGGTGGACGAAGCCTTTCGGGCAAATGACCGTTCGTTGGAATTCACGCGCGGCCGGCTAGCTCTGGCCGAGGGGCGGGCTGACGAAGCCATCACATCGATTCGAGAGAGTCAAGCATGGTTCGGCTGTACGGGCCGCTGCGGTAGCTTCGATCTCGCCCAGGCCTATGAACTGGCCGGCCTAGATGATTCGGCGCTGGTCGAATACGAGCGCGTCGTCACTGTCGCCTTCCTGTTCCGGCACCTGAACGACTGGCAATGGCGACTTGCGGCAACGTACAAACGCCTCGGTGAGCTATACGAAGAGCGCGGCGAGCGAGATAAGGCCATCGAGTCCTACAACAACTTCGTGGAGTTGTGGGCCGAGGCCGACGAGGAGTTGCAGGATCAGGTGAGGGATGTGAGAAGTCGGATTTCGAGACTTACAAGTGAGAGGTGAAGCCCCGCGTCCCCTCCCGTCCCTGGGCGGTCAGGCGGTCAGGCGGTCAGGCGGTCCAAAGATAGACACCGTAAGGGCGACGCACGCGTCGTCCCAACGTAGAGGAAATACAACACTTGGCTGAACTCCTAGAACGCTTGCAGAACACCATCGGCGACACCTACCGCATTGAGAAGGAACTCGGTGGCGGGGGGATGAGTCGTGTCTTTCTGGCCGAAGAAGTCGAGCTCGGGCGCAATGTCGTGATCAAGGTGCTGCCCCCTGATATGGCGGCCGGCGTCAATAAGGAAAGGTTTCACCGCGAGATCCAACTCGCAGCCAGGCTGCAGCATCCACACGTGGTATCCCTGCTTACGGCCGGCGCCCAAGACGATCTTCTGTACTACGTAATGCCGTACATCGAGGGCGAGTCGCTGCGCGCGAAGCTCCAGCGGGAGGGCGAGCTGCCGGTTGGAGAAGCTGTACGGCTGCTCAAGGAGATCGTTGATGCGCTGGCATATGCTCACTCTGAAGGTGTGGTCCACCGGGATATCAAGCCGGACAACGTGTTGCTCTCCCGTAATCATGCGGTGGTGACGGACTTCGGTGTTTCCAAGGCCGTGACGGCGTCGACTGGTAGCTCTTCGCTGACCTCCCTGGGCGTTGCGTTGGGAACACCCACATACATGGCCCCGGAACAGGCTGCTGCTGATCCTCACACAGATCACCGGGCGGATATCTACGCCGTTGGAGCAATGGCGTACGAGATGCTGACAGGTCGGCCGCCGTTCACGGCAGCGACCCCACAGGCCGTGATGGCCGCGCATGTGAGTGAAACTCCGGACCCGCTGACCAAGCACCGATCCGCGGCATCGGAAACACTCAACGCGCTCGTCATGCGTTGTCTCGAGAAGAAGGCAGCAGATCGCTGGCAGAGCGCTGGGGATCTCATCCCGCAGTTGGAGGCGATGACCACGCCGAGTGGTGGCATTACGCCTACCGGCACGGCGCCCGTAGCTGCAGTGAGCGCGGAGTCTCTCCTCCGAAGCAGTCACCCTCTGCGAGTTGTCGGCATGTTCGCTCTCGCATCGATCGGCGCGCTGGCCATCGTGTACTCCCTCGTGCAACTACTCGGCCTGCCGAACTGGGTGTTTGTTGGCGCGATCGCTCTTTTGGCGATCGGCCTGCCCATCATGCTAGTGACAGGTCACCACGAGCGCCAGCGAGCGATCGCGCAGACAACTGGAATCATTACTTCCACGCCGGCGTCCGGAATCAAACGCTGGCTCACCTGGCGCAGGTCCATTATGGGGGGCGGCGTGGCCTTTGCGGGGCTGGGCGTCTTCGCGGCGGGATACACCGCCATGCGGCTTCTTGGTATTGGGCCCGTGGGAACGCTCGTCGCCACCGGCGTCCTCGAGGAACGCGATCGGATAATCCTCACTGAGTTTACAAACCATACCGCAGATTCGATGCTCGGCCGATCCGTCACCGACGCCTTCCGTGTTGACCTCGGACAATCGAGTGTGGTCAATTTGGCGGACGCCTCAGCTATCACAGCCGTGTTGCGTCGCATGGACCGGGATCCAAACTCGCCTCTCGATCCGGTTCTCGCCCTCGAAGTCGCGCAGCGCGAGGGGCTCAAGGCGGTAGTCGCCGGTGAGATCGGACCGGCGGGGCGTGGGTTTGTGTTGACCGCGAGCGTCCTGGCCGCCGCCGATGGGCAGGTGCTAACTGCGGTGCGCGAGACGGCAGACGATGACGGGGAGATCATCGATGCCATCGACCGACTTTCGGCTAAGCTCCGGGAGCGGGTCGGCGAATCGTTGCGAGATATCCGGGCCACCGACCCACTCGAACAGGTTACTACCGGGTCATTCGAAGCACTCAGGAAGTACTCACAGGCGCTTCGAGCGGAGGAGTCCGGCACGGTCGACCGAGCTCTCTCCCTATTGGAGGAGGCAGTCGCGCTGGACAGCACCTTTGCCATGGCATACCGCAAACAGGCTGTCATTCTCAGTAACACATTTGCGGAATTCTCCCGCGTGATTGCCGCTGCGAGCAAGGCCTTCGAACACCGGGACCGACTTCCGGAGATCGAACGTTACCTCTCTACTGCATACTACTACAGCAACGTCGAATTCGATCGATCCAAGGTCACCGACGCGTACCGCTCCGTGCTCGAGATCGACCCAAACGAGACCACATCGCTGAATAACCTCGCCGTCGAACTGAACGCCATGCGGGAGTGGGAGGAGGCCGAGGAACTAGCGGTGCGGGCAACCCACCTTTCCGAGGGGCACACATTCTTCACAAACGCCGTTGAAGCACAAGTCGGCCAGGGTAAGTACGTGGAGGCGCAGGCTACCGTCGAGCAGTTTGCTGGTTCGGTTGATGAAGGAAATCCGTACTTACTGCGCATGCAAGGCTGGCTCGCCGCCGCCCAGAGAAACTTCGACGCCGCGGAGCGCGCATACCACTCGGTGCTCCAAGGACAACGCGAACTCACCTGGCAGGCGGACGCGAGCTTTGGCCTCTATGCAGCAAACGCAATGCAGGGTAAGCTGGCGGCGGCCAGTTCCTATCTTGAGCAGAACATGGAGGTTGAAGCCCAACGAGACGTTCCAGCTAACTATCTCTTTGGCGCCGCACGACTCGCTGAAATCGACGTTCGCATACGAGAAGCCCCCAGCGAAGGCTTGAGCAAGGTGGAGGCTGCGTTGGAGCGGTTTCCCCTTGCCGGACTCCCGCCGTCAGATCGGCCGTACTCGACACTCATACGACTCTATGCAGAGGCCGGGCGCGTCGATGAAGCTACGCGTTTAGCCTCAGAGTATGAAACGGAAGTAAGTGAAACGCTGCGGCGTGGCGACCTGGCCTTGCATGGCGCGGAAGGTAGCATTGCGCTCGCAGAAGGCCGCTATCAGGATGCGATCGCAGCTTTTCGAGACTGGCACACCGCAGGGGACGAGTTCTGCCAGTATTGCAGCTTCTACGGACTCGGGCGCGCTTTCGAGCTGGCGGGACACTCGGATTCGGCTGTCGCGGCCTACGAACAAGCGGTCTCGGCTAATCAACTCTTCGAAATGTACCAGGCGCCGTACGATCCAGCCCCAACTTACAAGCGCCTCGGCGAACTGTACGAAGAGCGCGGCGATCGTGAAAAGGCCGTGGAGTATTACAACGAGTTCGTCGACTTGTGGGAAGATGCGGATGCAGAGTTGCAGCTGTTGGTGGAGGATGTGCGGGGCAGGATTGCGAAGCTTATTAGTGAGAGGTGAGAAGTGAGAAGTGAGAGGGCCGCCCCGCCCCACACTCAACCGGGCGGGCAGGCGGACCACCATGTCGGTTTACCGACAGACTGCCGAGCCGCGGCTTCAGCCGTGGACGGCATAGGGAGCTAACACTTGGCTGAACTCCTAGAACGCTTACAGCAGGCAATCGGCAATACCTACCGCATCGAGAAAGAACTCGGCGGCGGGGGGATGAGTCGCGTCTTCCTTGCCGAGGAAATCGAGCTCGGCCGCAAGGTCGTGATCAAGGTCCTACCACCCGATATGGCAGCCGGCGTTAATAAGGAAAGGTTTCATCGCGAGATTCAACTTGCCGCTAGGCTACAACACCCGCATGTGGTGTCGCTCCTCACCGCCGGGGCGAAGGGCGATCTCCTCTACTACGTCATGCCGTACATCGAAGGCGAGTCGCTGCGCGGGAAACTTCAGCGTGAGGGCGAGCTACCGGTTGGGGAAGCCGTACGGTTGCTCAAGGAAATCGTCGATGCGCTAGCATACGCGCACTCTGAGGGCGTTGTCCACAGGGACATCAAGCCGGACAACGTGTTGCTCTCCCGTAACCACGCGGTGGTGACGGATTTTGGAGTATCGAAAGCCGTTACGGCATCGAGCGGTAGCTCATCGCTTACCTCCCTCGGCGTTGCGCTGGGAACACCGGCGTACATGGCCCCGGAGCAGGCGGCCGCCGATCCTCACACCGATCACCGGGCCGACATCTACGCAGTCGGCGCCATGGCGTATGAGATGCTGACAGGTCGACCGCCGTTCACGGCATCGACCCCGCAGGCCGTCATGGCCGCTCACGTGAGCGAAGCGCCTGATCCGCTGACCAAGCATCGCTCAGCGGCATCGGAATCACTCAACGGCCTCGTGATGCGTTGTCTCGAGAAGAAGGCCGCCGACCGCTGGCAGAGCGCCGGGGATCTCATTCCGCAGCTGGAAGCGATGACCACGCCGAGTGGTGGGATCACGCCTACCGGGACAGCGCCCGTGGCAGCAGTGAGCGCGGAGTCGCTGCTCCGACGCAGTAAACCTCTGCGGGTTGTCAGCATGTTCGCTCTCGCATCCATCGGCGCGCTGGCCGTCGTGTACTCCCTTGTGCAACTCCTCGCCCTGCCCGACTGGGTGATCTTCGGCGCGATCGCGCTCCTCGCCATCGGTCTCCCCATCATGATGTTGACGGGCCATCACGAGCGACGGCGAGCTATTGCGCGTACGACGGGCGTAATGACCGTAACACCACCAGGCGGCATGCGGCAGCACTTTACGTGGCAGAAGTCACTGCTCGGTGGCGGTCTTGCCTTCGCCGGACTTGGTGTTATTGCGTCTGGTTACATGGTAATGCGCGTGCTGGGCGTTGGCCCAGCCGGGACACTCATCACCACCGGTGTCCTAGAGGAGCGCGACCAGCTCATCCTCGCGGATTTTGCGAACTTCACTGCCGACACAACATTGGGCCGGTCGGTCACGGAGGCGTTCCGGATCGACTTGGCCCAGTCTCCAGTCGTCCGACTGCTGGACGCGACAGACGTCTCTGCAGTACTCGAGAGAATGGAGCGCCCACCCGAAGCCTCGGTGGACATCACCCTGGCAAGAGAGCTCGCACAACGCGAGGGCGTAAAAGCATTCGTGTCAGGCGAGATTAGTCCGCTCGGTGACGGCTATGTGCTGTCTGCGACGCTAGTCTCCTCCGCCGAAGGAAACGTCCTGGAAGCACTTCGTGAGACGGCAGACGATAGGTCGGAAATCATCGGGGCCGTCGATCGTTTGTCGGCAAAGCTCCGCGAACGCATTGGTGAATCGCTCAGGACAATTCGAGCTAACCCGCCCCTTGATCGCGTCACCACGAGTTCTCTCGAGGCATTGGAGAAGTACTCCAGATCCCTCCAGGCTGAGCAGGAAGGCGACATGGCTCGATCCCTGGCGCTTTTGGAAGAGGCAATCGCTTTGGACTCGGCATTCGCCATGGCTTACCGCCGGCTTGGCGTGGTGGTGAGGCTCGCCGGAGGCGAAGCTTCACGTGGGATCGACGCTACTACAAAAGCCTTCGAGTACCGTGACCGGCTCCCCGACATAGAGCGATATCTTGCCGAGGCCTATTACTTCGGCGCCGTCGCGGCTGACCTTACACAATCCACGAGGGCCTATCGTTCGCTTCTGGAGCTGGATCCATACCATGCGACCGCTCTGAACAACCTTGCAGCGCTCGAGGGCTTCGTTCAGCGGTGGCCAGAGGCTGAGGAGTTGGCCGTGCGGGGTATGGAGATCAGCAACCTGTGGCAACTGAGCGAGAACGCCGCGTGGGCTCAGGTGGCTCAAGGGAAGTTTGCCGACGCACGAACGACCATCGAGCGACTTGCACAAACGTCGCCCGACAGCCCCCGAGTGCCGCAGTACCTCGGTCTGTTGCACAGCGTCGAGGGCCGGTACGACAGTGCCCAGGTGCATTTCACGGTCCTCGCCACAATGATGAAAGGAAGCCCAGTCTGGCAGGGAATCACCAGCGACATGCTTGCATCACTCGCCCAGCTCCAGGGCAAGGTTGCGGTCGCAGAAACACACATCGCGCAATCGATGCAGGCCGCCCTGCAACGCAACCAATCCGCCGATTATTTGCGGGGCACGCTTTGGCTTGGTTGGCTGGACCTCCAGTATCGGGAGAACCCTGCTCGAGGGATTCAGAGGCTCGACATAGCCCTCGCAGAGCATCCCCTTGCAGACATGCCGGCGGCCGACCGCCCGTATCTTGCACTGGCCGAATTCTTTGCGAGCGCCAACCAGCCGGCGAAGGCGAGAGCTCTACTCACAAACTATGAGGAAGTCACCGACGAGCGCTTGCGCAGGAGGGACGCGATCGATCCCCAGCGGCGACCGGGGTCCGCTGCCGTCGCACTCGCCGAGGGACGCGTCGAGGAAGCAATAGCTAATTTCCGAAGGCGCTCTGACACGGGTTGCGCTCCGTGCGGGCTATTCGGTCTCGCAAGAGCATTTGAAGCGGCCGACATGCCGGACTCGGCGCTCGCCGTATATGAGCGAAGAGTCCGGACTCCCGGACTCTATAAGGTGTATTTGGACGCGGGTGAGTTAGCTCCAACCTACCGCCGCCTGGGTGAGTTGTATGAGGAGCGTGGCGATCGAGAAAGAGCCATTGAGCACTACAACAATTTCGTGGAACTCTGGAGCGATGCCGACCCTGAACTTCAGGACCAAGTGCGGGATGTGAGGGAGCGGATTGCGCGGCTTATTAGTGAGAGGTGAGAAGTGAGAGGTGAGAGGGCCACCCCACCCTGCCGCACCGGGCAGGTAGGCGGGTCGTTGAACGACACTCTGTCGCTCTTAGCGACATCGGCCGAGACGCGGCTGTTAGCCGCGGACTCGAGGAGCTAACCCTTGGCTGAGTTCGTAGAACGTTTACAGAAAACCATCGGCAAATCATACCGCATCGAAAAAGAACTCGGCGGCGGAGGGATGAGTCGCGTCTTCCTAGCCGAAGAAATCGAGCTCGGCCGGCGCGTCGTTATAAAAGTGCTCCCGCCCGAGATGGCAGCCGACGTTAATAAAGAAAGATTCCACCGCGAGATCCAGCTTGCGGCCAGGCTGCAGCACCCACATGTGGTCTCGCTGCTCACGGCAGGGGCAGAGGGCGATCTCCTGTATTATGTGATGCCATTCATCGACGGTGAATCACTGCGCGCCAAGCTCAGCCGGGAAGGGGAACTTCCTGTTGGTGAAGCGGTGCGCCTGCTCAAGGAGATCGTCGACGCTCTGGCGTATGCCCATCGAAACGGCGTCGTGCACCGGGACATCAAGCCGGATAATGTGCTCCTCTCGGAGGGCCACGCGGTGGTGACAGACTTCGGTGTGGCCAAGGCCGTGACGGCCTCGAGCGGCAGATCTTCGTTGACCTCGCTGGGAGTGGCTTTGGGCACACCCGCGTACATGGCGCCCGAACAGGCGACCGCTGATCCACACACCGATCACCGGGCCGACATCTACGCCATCGGTGCGCTCGCCTACGAGATGGTGTGCGGCCGGCCACCATTCACGGGAGCCAGCCCACAGGCCGTGATGGCTGCGAATGTCACCGAAACACCGGAACCGGTCACCAAACACCGCTCGGCCGCGCCCCAAAGCCTCAACGCTCTCATCATGCGTTGCCTCGAGAAAAAGGCTGCCGACCGCTGGCAGAGCGCGGCAGAGCTGATCCCCCAGCTCGAAGCCATGACCACTCCCAGTGGTGGCGTGACACCCACCGGCACGACACCGATCCCAGCGGCCAGTGGGGAGGCGATCGCGAGACAGAGTCACCCGGCGCGAGTGGCCGGCCTGTTCGGCGTGGTCTCGATTGCCTTGCTCGGGATCGTGTACTTCTTGATGATGCAGCTAGGCCTCCCAGATTGGGTATTGCCCGGTGCAGTGGCGCTGTTGCTTGCGGGCCTACCCATCATGTTGGTCACCGGACACGTCGAACGTCGACGCGCCATGGCTACAATGACCGGTATCTCCCTACCCGCCGCAAACGCGGGCGTCCGCGGTTTCTTCACCTGGCGCAATGCGATTGTAGGCGGCGGTGTCGCGTTTGCAATCCTCGGCGTTGGAACTACTTCGTACATGGCCATGCGCGTGCTGGGCATCGGGCCTGTGGGAACACTCATGGCCAGTGGCGTCATCGAAGAAAAGGAACGCCTTGTGCTGGCCGAGTTTGAAAACCGCACGTCCGATTCCACGCTCGGCTCCACCGTTACAGAGCTGCTTCGCATCGGACTGGCTCAATCGACTGTTCTACGCATTCTAGAACAAGCACAGTTGGGCGACGTGCTAGCACGCATGCAGCGACCCTCGGATACGCCCGTCGATCGCGCTCTGGCCATGGAGGTAGCCCAACGGGAAGGACTCAAGGCGGTCGTGACCGGTGAGATCCTCCAGGTTGGTACCGGCTACGCCCTCTCGGCCAGTCTCGTCTCCGCCTATGGCGAGGTGTTAACGGCGCAGCAGGAAACGGCCGGGGACGCCGGTGAGATCATTGCCGCCGTAGGATCCCTGGCCAGGAAGATCCGAGAGCGCATCGGCGAGTCCCTGAAAACCGTCCGGCGAGATCCGCTCGAGCGGGTCACGACAAGCTCGCTGCAATCCCTGCGGCTCTACTCCCAGGCGTTGCAGGCAGAGAATGCCGGCGACGATCCCCGGGCCGTTGAGCTATTAGAGGAAGCCGTGGCGTTGGACTCGACGTTCGCCATGGCGTATCGCAAGATCGGTGTGATCCTGGGAAACAACTTCGAGCAGGCGGGTCGCACGATCGAGGCGACCACCAGGGCTTATGAGCTACGAGATCGTCTATCAGAGCGGGAACGCTACCACACCATCGCCGTTTATCACATCCGGGTGACGGATGAGCGGGAGCGCGCCATCGCCGCCTACCGGACTTTGCTCGAGGCGTTTCCAGACGACTATGCCGCGACCCACAACACCGGCGTATTGAGCGGCCAGTTGCGCAACTATGCAACAGCAGAAGAGTTCTACCGCCAGGCAGTAGAGTTGGATTCCTCACGCGCGCTCAGCTACATCAATTTGGCCGGGGCGCAACGAAGCCAAAAGAAGTACGATGAAGCGGATCAGACGCTCGACGCTCTGGCGCAACGATATCCTGACATTCCACAAGTCGCGAACGCTCGTATCGATCAGGCCCTTGCGCGGAGAGATCTGCCCCTGGCAGAAGAGCAGTTGCGGCGCCTCGGTGAACGGCAACGGGGGAGTCTATTCCAGCGAGCCGACATCAGCGAACGCTTGGCATATCTCACCGCTCTGCAGGGACGGGTGACAGAGGCCCAGCAACACTGGCAAGACGCCATGACGGCCACAGAACAACGGGACTTGCCGGACGAGTACCTGGCAAAAGCCACTCGGCTCTCAGCGGCGTACAGTGTGCTCCTGGGTGATCCTACTCAGGGACTTGCTATTCTCGAAGCCGCGCTGGAACGGTATCCTCTCGAGACCATGAACCCCTGGAACAGGCCTTACTACTGGCTCATCTGGGCGTACATCCAGGCCGGTGAGACCACGCGGGCACGCGCACTTCTCGACGAACTCGGGTCTACGCGACCTGTAGAAGTCAACCGCGGCTACGAGCGCTGGTACCATCGCGCCCGCGGCTTCGTTGCAGGAGCTGAAGGTGGCAGCGACGAGGCACTCGAGGCGTTCAAGCGCTTCGATCAGGACGCCGCGTGTTATCCCTGCGCACTCGCTACGTTGAGTCGCGGCTTCGACTTGGCGGGAGAAGCGGATTCGGCGGTGGCATATTATGAACAGTACGCTGAGTTTGCGTGGCGCCCACTCCTCTGGGATTACATGGAGCTACCAGTCAGCTACCGCCGGCTTGGCGAGTTGTACGAGGAGCGGGGAGAGCGGGACAAGGCGGCTGACTACTACGGCCGGTTCGTCGAGCTGTGGAGCGACGCCGACGCGGAATTGCAGCCGGTGGTGGAGGATGTGAGAGGGAGGATTGCGAGGCTTATGAGTGAGAGGTGAGAAGTGAGAGGTGAGAGGACCGCACCGCCCCGCCGCGCGGGGTGGGTAGGCCCTTCGAGACGCGTCGCTGCGCGACGCTCCTCAGGGCAGGCGGACCATCATGTCGGTTTACCGACAGACTGCCGAGCCGCGGCTTCAGCCGTGGACGGCAAGCAGGAGCTAGCACTTGGCTGAACTCCTAGAACGGCTCCAAGCAGCCGTCGGCACCACCTACCGCCTCGAGAAGGAACTCGGCGGCGGGGGGATGAGCCGTGTCTTTCTCGCGGAGGAGATCGAGCTGGGTCGTCACGTGGTGATCAAGGTGCTTCCACCCGAGATGGCAGCCGGGGTTAATAAGGAAAGGTTTCACCGCGAAATCCAACTTGCAGCAAGACTCCAACATCCTCACGTGGTGTCGCTGCTCACCGCCGGTGCCGAAGGTGATCTGCTGTACTACGTGATGCCGTACATCGAAGGTGAATCGCTCCGCGCAAAGCTCAGCCGCGAAGGTGAGCTGCCCGTCGAGGAGGCAGTACTCCTCCTGGAAGAGGTTGTGGATGCGCTGGCGTACGCCCACTCTGAAGGTGTCGTCCATCGGGATATCAAGCCGGACAACGTGCTCCTGTCTCGTGATCATGCCGTCGTGACGGATTTCGGCGTGTCTAAGGCAGTGTCTGCCTCTAGCGGAGCCTCATCTCTCACATCCCTGGGCGTGGCCTTGGGAACGCCGGCGTACATGGCTCCGGAACAGGCGGCGGCTGATCCCCACACTGATCACCGAGCGGACATCTATGCCGTAGGCGCGATGGCGTACGAGATGTTGACGGGGCGCCCACCGTTCACTGCTCCCACCCCCCAAGCGGTGATGGCGGCACACGTGAGCGAGGTACCGGAGCCGGTCACGAGGCATCGCGCGGCCGTGTCCGAGGCATTGAACGCCCTCATCATGCGTTGCCTCGAGAAGAAGGCAGCGGACCGCTGGCAAAGCGCGTCGGAGCTAGTGCCACAGTTCAAGGCGATGGCGACCCCGAGTGGAGGCGTCACGCCTACGGGTACGCAACCGGTGGCCGCGGTGAGCGCGGAGACCGCTGCACAGCACAGTCATCCAGTTCGCGTCACGGCGCTGTTCGCCCTCGCATCGGTCGGCGCTTTGGCCATCGTTTACCTCTTGATGCAGGCCATCGGATTGCCCGACTGGGTGCTTGTGGGCGCGATCGCGTTGCTCGCCGTCGGACTGCCCATCATACTCGTGACCGGTCATCATGAGCGACGCCGTGCGCTGGCACGAACCACGGGAGTTACCATCCCAACTCCTTCCAGCGGAATGCGTCGCTGGTTTACGTGGCGCTGGGCGATCATCGGTGGTGCGCTTGCGTTTTCGGGTCTCGGAGTGGCGACGGCGACGTACATGGCGATGCGGGTTCTCGGCATCGGACCAGTCGGCACCCTCATGGCAAGCGGGGTTCTCGAAGCCCAAAGCAGCTTGATTCTCGCCGACTTCGAGAACCGCACGGCGGACCCCGCGTTGGGTGGTTCTCTCACCGAGGCGCTCCGGGTCGGCCTGTCCCAGTCCCGCGTCATCAAGTTGGTGGACGCGTCCACCGTCGGGCAGGCCCTTGGCCGCATGAATCGCGATCCAGCCATTCCCCTCAATCGCGAGGTGACGCTCGAGGTTGCCGAGCGGGAGGGCGTGCCGGCGATCGTGCTCGGCGAAGTGGGGCCCATCGGGCGCGGCTACGTGTTATCTGCCCAGGTTCTGTCTGCCGCTAATGGATCGGAACTCCTCACGGTCGGTGCTACGGCCGACGACGACGGGAAACTCATCGCAGCCATCGACGAGCTCTCCGGCAAGTTGCGGGAGCGGATCGGCGAATCGTTGAGGACTATCCGCGCCGGCGAGCCACTGGAGCGGGTAACTACGAGCTCGATGGAAGCATTGCGCCTGTTCACGCAAGCCATAAGGGCTGCTCACATCGAGGGCAACACGGACGTTGGCATTTCTCTCCTGGAAGACGCGATTGCCCTCGACAGCGGTTTCGCCATGGCGCACCGGCAACTCTCTGTGCTACTGGGCAATTCCGCAGCCGCGCCGTCGCTCACGGCTGCCGCTGCGACCAAAGCTCTTGAATTCAGGGACAGGCTCCCAGAGATCGAGCGTTTTCAAGCCACCGCCTTCTACTACATGAATGCCGATTATGATCGGAGCCAGACCATTAGGGCCTATCGCTCGCTGCTGGAACGTGATCCTGACAACGTAGTCGCCCTGAACAATCTTGCGGTGACCTTGATCAATGAGCGTCAGTACGCCGAGGCTGAATCTCTCGTGACACGCGGGCTCGAGTTCTCTGGCATCATGCCCCTCTTTTTCAACAAACACATTGCAGAAATCGCCCAGCGGAAGTTCGTCGAAGCTAGTGCAACCGTTGACCTCGCCCGGGACCGCCTTCCTGACAGTCCGTACCCACCGATGTGGCACGGCTACTTTGTCTCCTCTGTCGAGGGTGATTATGACGAGTTGGAGACGACCTTCGCGCAGGTAGAACGCGAGATGCAACCTGACCTCGTATGGCAGATGTACGCCGCGCTCGCACGGATCGGTGCCGACCAAGTGCGCGGCATGCTACAGAGCTCGGAGCGACAAATACGAGATTTCATGCGAATCGGCGAGGAGCGCGAATTACCACGAGACTATCTGATCGGCGCCATCGAGCTGGGTTACATCGACGTGCGCTACCGAGACGCGCCAGCCGATGGGACGCGCAGGGTTGAAGCGGCCCTAGCGCGCTATCCCCTGGAATCGATGGTACCACCGGACCGGCCGTACGCGAAGCTGGCTGCCTATTACGCGACCGTGGGCCGGCTCGCCGAAGCGAAACGACTCCTCATGGAGTACGACGAGTTGGTGCCGGAGGGCCTGAGGAGAGCTAACCCGCTACGGCATGCAGCCCGAGGAGCAATTGCCTTTGCCGAAGAGCGCGGCACGGACGCTGTTGCCGCATATCGCCGTTGGTACGACGAGGAAACTGAGGAATGCGGAACATGCGGATTATTCGAGATCGGACAGTCGTACGAACTGCTCGATGAGCCCGACTCCGCGCTGGCCTACTATGAGGCCGCCATCGCGACGCCGAGCGCCTGGAAGGTAACGAACCAGTATTATTGGCTGCCGCAGGCGCACGTGCGACTGGGCGAGATGTACGAGGAGCGAGACGAGATCGACAAGGCGATCGACCACTACAGCCGGTTTGTCGAGCTGTGGCAAGACGCTGATGTGGAGTTGCAGCCGGTGGTGGAGGAGGTGCGGGGGAGAATTGCGAGGCTGGTAGGTGAGAGATGAGAAGTGAGAAGTGAGAGGGCCGCCCCGCCACACACGTGGCGGGTAGGCGGGTAGGCGGGTAGGCGGCAAGGCGGTCAGGCGGTCAGGCGGTCAGGCGGTCAGGCGGGCCGAATAATGTAAGGGCGCAGCATGCTGCGCCCCAACGTGACGTCAGCAAAAGCGATCGATCGGAGAGAGTGGCAACTTGGCTGAACTCGTAGAACGACTCCAAGCTGCGGTCGGCAACAGCTACCGCATCGAAAAAGAGCTCGGCGGCGGAGGCATGAGTAGAGTCTTCCTCGCCGAGGAAGTCGAGC
>JBDHDY010000017.1:0-15096 GCA_039591275.1 Gemmatimonadota bacterium
CTTCCCACGAAGGCAACGCCGTCAGCCACGGCGGGAGACGAGCGTATCCGCCCTTTCGTCTCGAACCGCCACAGCTCTCGCCCGCTCGTGAGCTCTGCTGCGTAGAGAAATCCGTCGCCGGCGCCGAACAGCACCAGACTGTCAACGACCACGGGAGACGAGGTGTACGCGTCCCACCCCTCGAAACCCCACTCCCAGGGGATCAGGCCTCCGGTTTCGAACCTCCACCGCTCTCGTCCGGATCGCGCGTCGAAGGCGTAGAAAGTTCCGTCCCTGCTGCCGAAGATCACGATGCCTCGGGCTACGGCAGGAGAAGAGTTGACGGGACTGCCGACATTGACATTCCACAGCTCCGATCCGGTGGTGCGGTCCAAGACAATCGCACAGGCCCGTTCGTCGAGAACCGCCACCGCACACCACCCAATTGCTCGACGCCCTCGGTCTCATAAACCCCTGTGTGCCTGGCGTCGCCACGGAACATGGCGACTCCGTCTACCGACACCTGATCGGAGCACGCCAGGCCAGAGACAACGGCAAAGGAAAATTGGGCCACAATCCAATTGCGAAGACTCATCTGCTCCTCCCGTGGGCTCAGACTATGCAGTCCACCCCACTACCAGTGTGACCAGCACGTCTTGAGCCAATTCCACAGCAAACCCATCCGCTGCGTCACCCAATCCCACAGCCGGCCGAGAGGCCCTCCCAAATCCGGAAAGGGTTTCGACTCGGAAAATGGATTCAACTTGCTGAGGACCCACTGGGCCACCGCTAAGATCCACTCGAGTACGTTCAGCAAGAAGGCGAGGACTCCAAGCAAAATGATACCGATCCACCCAAACACGCTCATGACGAACGTGAAAAGACACCACAGCAATTTTCCAACGATCGACATCGCTCACCTTCCGTTGATTCAGTGAATGCACAGGACCCCGTCGGGTACCCGTGTCCGACAAAAACTGTTCCCTACCGGCCATTGCGGCAAGGTGTCATTTTCGTTGCCAGAGCGCGGCCATAAGAATACTCTTATTTAACAGGATCAGCCCCTGAAACGGCCCCTGGGAACCGGGAGAAGTCACCACGCCCGGGGATCACGGGGCGCGTTAACATGGACTTCAACTGTTCGGGTGATAGGAGTGGCACTCATGATAAGAGCGCTAACGAAGGCAATCCGTGGGGCCTCGAGCTTCACGCTGTTCGTGACGTTGAGTGCAGGAGCGCAGGAACTGCGGACGCCCGCGGAACGCACGGACTTCCAGGCCGGGCCTACGATGTACGACGACTTGATGGAGTTCGTGTACGAGCTGGATGCGAAAAGCGAACTGATGCAGGTGCAGAAGGTCACCCAGACCCTGCGGGGCCGGGATGTGGTACTGTGTATCCTGTCCAACGAACCTGTCTACCAGCCGTCAGACTTGATCGGGTCCGACAAACCCGTCGTGTTGATCGTCAACAACGTGCACGGTGGCGAGGTGGCCGGCAAGGACGCCAGCCTCATTGTAATGAGGGATCTGCTGTTTGGAGAGCTGCGCCCCTTGCTCGACGATGTGGTGGTGCTCAACGTCCCGACCATCAACCCCGACGGCGCAGAGGCGCGGCGCCGCACCAACGAGCAGGGCTTCGACATGAATCGGGATTACCTCAAGCTGGAATCTCAAGAGATTCAGGGCCTCGTGACCAAGGTGATCCATGAATGGCAGCCTGATATCCACGTAGACACACACCACGGCGGCTCGGCGCCCTACACGCTGACGTATCAGACCATCATGAATCCCGCTGGAGACCCGGAGATCATGAGGGTGGCCAACGAGATGATCGTGCCCCGCATCCGCGAGGCGCTCAGGGCAGAGGAATACGATGGCTTTTGGTACTCTGGGCCGCAAATGGTGGGCGGCGTCGCCGGTTGGGCGCCAACGTCCGTCGAGCCACGCAAGCAACACGTCTACTCGGGCCTTTCCAACGTCGTGGATTTCCTATTCGAGACACCATCGGGCTCGCACCGCGTCACCAATGGCGGTACCGAAGTGGCACCCATCCCCCGTGAGGAGCGGTACAGACATCAGGTGCGGGGCCAGTACATCGGCCAGCGCGAGTTGATCCGTTTCGCTGCCGACGAAGCTGAGTTGGTGCGCCGCACGGTTAGAGAAGCCAAGGAGCGGGCCACGAGGCTCGGCGCCGATGATGCTGATAACGATCAGATCGTCCTCGAGTATCGGCAAGTGGCCAAGATGGAAGCGGAGTTCTGGCGCGATTCCCAGTGGGAGGAACGTCAGCGCCAAGGGAACCAGTTCGGCGGCTCGCGAGACAGAGATCGTGTCATCCAGTACGAGTTGGTGCGGCTTCCCGTGTTTACCAAGTTCGAGCCGACGCGTACGACCACGCGGCCCTGGGGCTATGTACTCCCCCCGCAGCTCGCCACAGTCGTTCCGCTGCTGCTGGATCACGAAGTGGCAGTCCAGCAACTGAGCGAACCGGTGAGCTTAGAGGTGGAGACTTACTATGCGACGGCCGTCGACAACTCGCAGTACTTCCAGGGGCACTACCTAAATAAGGTCACGGCAGTCAAGAGAACCGAGACCGTGGAATTCCCTGCGGGATCATTCTTCGTGCCAACAGGGCAGCCCAAGGCCAATTTGATCAGCTACATTCTCGAGCCCGAGACCAACGACAATCTGGTAACTTGGGGCTTTCTCGATACCTTCCTCGAAGCCATGACCGAAGAGGAAACCGCCGAGGAGTTGCAGCAGATGGCACAGTTCCGATCTCGTTTCCAAGAGCGGGACGAACCCGTTCCTCCAGGCCAGCTCATCCCAATGTACCGGCTGATGAAGAAAGCCGAGCTGAGAGGAACGCTGGTGCAGCGGTAGCTATTCCGCGACTGAGAGTCGCGGCTCGGCCTAGCGGTGTTTTGATTGATTAGCACTCAAGTGCAGTCCGCTTGGCCGTCTTTGGATTCGGCCCGCGAAGCTCTGCAGGAACGGCTGGCAGCTGGTCGCCGGCCGCCGGCCGCTCGCTCTCACTCCCCCCGCAACGTCAGCATCGGATCCACCCGCAAGGCTCGACGGGTCGGCAGGTAGCTCGCGAACAGTGCGACTACCAGCAACACGCCAACTGCGCTCGACATCGTGATCATGTCCGTTGGGTGCACACCGAAGAGCAGGCTACTCACGAACCGCGTCAGGCCAAACGCGCTCGCGATGCCGATCGTCACACCTAGCAACACTAGCTTCATTCCCTGCCCCACGAACCATCGCACGGTCTCGCCAGGCTTGGCACCGAGTGCAAGCCGCAGGCCGATCTCACGCGCGCGCAGGGTGACGGTCTGCGATAGCACGCCGTAAATACCGAGAGCAGCAAGGAACAGGGACAGAAATCCAAATGTCCCCATGAGCGACGCCGTGAACTGCGAGAGCTGCTCTTCCTGGCGCACGACCTCCTTCATGGTTCGCACCTGGAAAACGGGGAGGTCCCTATCCAGCTCGGCGATCGCGCTTCGCACCGAGGCGAGAACGGCGTTCGGATCGCCCGGCGTGCCGACGAGCAACGAGATCCCACGATTGAACCGCGGGGCTCGGTGTTCGTGTGCGTAATACATGTCGTACGGCGTGCGCAGGCCGCCGAATGACACTCGCCCGGCGTGATTCGCATCCGCGACGACACCCACTACCTCGTAAAACGGGAAATCCGCGGGGTCCGCCCCCGGAGGCAGGAAATTGCGGATCCGGCGACCCAGCGGATTCTCACCGGGCCAAAACGCCTCCGCCATCGATTCGCTGATCACGATCACCGGTCGGGAGTCCGCACGGTCCTGCTTGCTGATGAACCGCCCAGAGAGCAGCTGCAGCTCCACACCTTCCATCGAACCGGGAGCCACCTGATGGAAGCGCGCAATGTCTGCGTCGAGCTGTGACTGCACTACCTTCCCTTCGGGAATGGCCGTCGTCATCACGCCTGACTGCCCCGGGATCCCCGGCCCCCAGGTACCCGCCCACACAACACCCGGCAGCGCATTCACACGCTCATTGAGGTTACGGATGAATGCGTAGATCTGATCGACCTCGGGATACGATTGCGGTGACAAGTTCAACCGCAGAGTGAGAATCCGGTCGGTGCGAAAGCCCATGGGAGTGTTGCGGAGTTCCTGGAAACTCCGGATCATGAGGCCGGAGCCGACGAGCAACACGACGGCGGTCGCCACCTCGAACACCACGAGCGCATTACGCGTTGAACGGCCGGAGCGGGCGCCACCGGAACGGGGGTCCGTGCCCGCCAACTCACTGCGCAGATCGGCCCGTGCGCTCTTCACCGCCGGCGCTAAACCGAACACCAAACCGGCCAGCACCGACATCCCGAAGGAGAACAGCAGCACACTGCCGTCGATCCCGATGGTGGTGAAGGTTGGGAGCTGCACCGGGTTCAGGTTGAGGAAGGTATCGAGGAACGTGTCCGACAGCGCGACCCCCACGGCACCACCCACAAGACCTAGCAGCACCGCTTCCGTCGTCAATAGTTGAACCAACCGGCCCCGCGATGCGCCCACCGCCAGACGCAGTGCGATCTCGCGGCGCCGATTTGAGCTGCGTACCAGCACGAGGCTTGCCACATTCGCGCACGCCACCACTAGGAGGAACCCGGCGCCCACGAGTAACGCAAGCAACGGCGTTTCCAAATTGCCGAAAATGTTCTCCTTGAGGCCCTGGACTGTCGCACCGAAGTTCTTGTTCGATTGCGGAAATTGTTCGGCTATGTTCGCGGCGATCTGCTGTAGTTCCTGGTCGGCGCGTTCCACCGTTTCGCCTCGCTCGAGGCGGCCGATCAGGAAGAAATTTCGGATGAGCCGGTTCTCGAACCAACCGTCCTGCAGCACGTGACCGGCCATCATGAGAGGGATCCACACGTCAGCCGCGAATTGTGCGTTGGACAAGTCACGAAAGCCCTGCGACGTCACGCCGACCACCGTGTAGGGGCGGTTGTCCAGCGAGATACTCGCGCCAATGATGTTTGGATCACCGCCGAACCTACGTTCCCACAGTCCGTGGCTGATGATCGCCACCGGATGCGCCCCGGGGGCTATGTCGTCCTGCGGATCGAACAGGCGCCCGATCGCCGCGCGGGCGCCCAACAGCTCGAGATACGACGGTGACGTGAACCGGGCCTGCAGTCGCAGCGCCTCCTCGTCGCCGGTCAACACGACAGTAGCAAAGTTGATGGCTCCCATCTTTTCGATGGTCGTGCTCTCGTCGCGGTAGTCCTTATATGTCACGTACGCCGTCGACACCTGGTTGTTCGGATCGAGTGCAACAGTTTCGGACACGACCACCAAGCGATCGGACTCGGGGAACGGCAACGCCCGGATGAGCACCGCATTGACCACGCTGAAGATCGCCGTGTTAGCGCCGATGCCCAGGGCCAACGTGCACACGACGAGAGCCGTGTACCCCGGTTGCTTGCGCAGAGCACGGAGCGAGTAGCGGACGTTGCGAAACAGCGTTTCCAAAGCGGGATCTCCTTTGCGGTGTACTCCCGTGCCCGCAGGCAGAGGCTGGTTGCGTCGCCTGCGCAGCGCAACACTTGCCGCGACGGCGCCGAGGATCTGTCGGGTGAGCCATTGCAGGCCGGCAGCGCGGCCCCGGGAGCGTGCTTTGGTGTAGTCCTCTTCCAGATCGCCGGCCAGGAACTCCCCATCCCTTTTGGACAGGGTGAGTCGCAGGACCAAGCGGGCGGCGAGCGGGAGACGGGTCGGCATCTGTCAGGCAGCAGGGTCTTTGAGGAGCGCTTCCAGGCGTCCGGCCACACCGCTCGCCATCCGCTGTTGCGCCTGATATGTGTCCTGCAACAGCTCTGCGCCGGTTCTCTCGATGCGGTAGTACTTCTTGCGCCGGCCGCCGCGCTCCGGCGTCGGCTCGCCCGTGAACGAGGCGACCAGCCCGCGGCTCTCCAGCCGGTCAAGCACCGTGTACACGGAGCCGGCCGTCACCGACCGTCCTGTGCGCTCCTCGATCTCCCGGCGGATCGAGGCCCCGTAGGCAGTGTCGCCTAGGCGGAGGGCGGCAAAGAGGATGAGTTCTTCGAACTCGCCAAGGGCCTTTAACATGGACGCTCCCTGAAGGACGCTGGGACGCCATATATACCAAATTGTGGGGGATATGTTCCGGGGGGGGCCGATCGGCGATTTGCGATTGGCGATTAGCGATTGGTGGTTGGCTGTTAGCTGCTAACTGTCAGCTATCCGCCCGCAACCCGCTCACAACGCATACTCTGGCCTGATGGCTCACTCATCCATTCGAAGGAGTCATCGCTTATGTCGAAGAACACGACGCGCCATTCAGGATCACCCTCGACATACTTCATGACAATCTGTTCGTTCTGATACCTGGCTTCGAACAATGTCATCTTCGAAGTCTCACCGTCAGGCTTCGTGTTTGCCGTCCACATGATCTCCCATTTCTTGAGCTCGGGATGGTAAGTGCGGACGCCCGTTCCGTAGAAGTCCGGCCGTCCATCTGTCCGATGGCCAACATAGATGTCCTGTACAGCGTACCCGTCTATGATATACGACCACGTCCAGGTTGCCTTCCCTTCTCTAACGGTACCGTCCGCTGCAGTGCTCGGTATCGTACAGTCCCAAACACCTGCGAGTTGACCCCATTGAGCAGTCTCGGGTGGCGCATTGGGGTTGAGCTGCCCAAAGGGGTGTTGACCGTGAGCGGCCGAGGAAGTTGCTGCGACTCCGATTGAGACACTGGCAAGCGTTATCACCATACGAAACGAGGTTCTCATTTTCATGGATCTCTTGCGTTGAGGAGAGTAGGAACCTCAACCAGCTGCCCGGTAGCGGATCAGCGATTAGCGATTGGCCGTTCGCTGATAGCTGATTCGACGTGCGTCGCACCACTTCGGCCCGGCTCCACCCTCGTTGCTCTCGCAACTGGCGCACCCGGAGTGATCGGCGTGGAAATCCAACATAGGATGTAGGAATTAGGGGCGCAAGAAAATCGCAAGGGGCGGGACGTAGGCCGCGGGCCGCGGACCGATCCAGCGACGGTGTATCGCGGCTAGGGCCGCATTTCGACCATGTTCTTCAGCCGACCCGGGGCACGACTCGAGCGACGGCCGCGGGGAAGGACGATCCCACGTTTCCGTCGATCCTAAGCGTGACGGCCGGATGGTTATCCTGCTCCGTCTCTCCCTGGTTGACGATGACGTAGGGGACGCCCCGGTCGGCGGCAGCGAGGGGAATGCTCGCCGCCGGGTGGACCGATAACGTCGACCCCAGTGAGATCACCAGGTCAGCCCGGCGCGCCGCCTCGAAGGAGCCCTCCAGATCCTCGGTACGCAGGTTCTGTCCAAAGCTGATGGTCGCCGGCTTCAGCCAGCCGCCGCAGTCGCACCTCGGCGGCCGCCGGGTCTCGCGAAAACTCTCGTAGCAGGTCTCGGGATCGGCTTCGGCCCCGCACGCCAGGCAGGTCACCCGGGCGTCGGTACCGTGAATCTCTACCAGCTTCTCGGGACTCGTGCCGGCTGCCAGGTGGAGGCCGTCGATGTTCTGCGTTACCAGCAACTCGAGCTTGGCCCCGCCCTCCAGATCGACACATGCCTCGTGGACGGCATTCGGCTGGGCATCACGGTATCCGTCCCAGCCCTCCAGCTTGAAGTCCCAGTATTCCTCCCGGCCTTCCGCCGAGGCTAGGAACTCCTGGAGATAGACTGGTCGCCGCCTCTTCCACACCCCCTGCGGGCCACGGTAGTCCGGGATGCCGCTGGCTGTGGAGATGCCAGCGCCGGTGAAGACGAGAATCCGGTTCGCCTCCCTTATGAGCCCGGCCAGCTTCCCGATCTCGGATTCGGTCATTGGACGTATGTCCCCAGGGGATTGTCCGCGACTGAGAGTCGCGGCTCGTCCACCGCCTCAAGGATAGCCAGTTTATTTCCTGATCAGCGTGCAGTATTATAAGACATGGGCACTACTTCCGTCGGTGAGTTCGAGCAGCTCGTCCTTCTCGCCATCCTCCGTTTGGGCGGCGAGGCCTACGGCGTACCCATCTTCGAGGAGGTCGAGCGACGAACGGGCCGGACGGTGACCCAGGCCGCCGGCTACCTAGCGCTGCGCCGACTCGAAGACAAGGGCTGGCTCGCTTCGCGCATGGGTGATCCCACACCTCAGCGGGGTGGGCGCGCCAAGCGTTTCTACCGGCTGGCCCCCGAGGGGCTCGCCCAGATCAAAAGGGTCCGCGCCCAGCTCGTGAGGATGTGGGACGGGCTGGAACCGGAATTGGACGTTCCATGACCGTGCCGCGGCGTACACCCCGGTGGGCGGAACGAATCGCGTGGCTGGCGGTCCCGGCCAAGGACCGCGACGAGGTGCTAGGCGATCTCCACGAACGCTATCAAGGGATGGTGGAGGCACGCGGGGTGCGCCTCGCTCGGCTGTGGTACGCGATGCAGTGCCTGCGATTGCTCATCCTCATCGCCTCCCGCCGTCGCGCAGGACGCCCGACGGCGGGACAAATGTATCGGCCTCCGTCTTGGATCAGCCGCGTTTTCGTCACCCTCGCAGAAGAGGCATTCCTCGCCCTGCGCCGCCTGAAGCGGTCTCGCCTCTTCACGGCGGTCGGCGTGGGTACCGTCACCCTCGGCGTGGCATCGATCACCGCCACCTTCTCGGTGTTGGACGCCGTGCTACTCGAACCGCTCCCGTATCGCGAGCCGGATCGGATGGTGTCCCTGTGGTCGCGCTTCGAGGCGGCGGACGACACCAGGGGACGTCTTTCCGGTCCCGAGATCGACATGCTGGAGCGGGGGGCGCGGCACATCGAAGCCGTGGGCGGGGTGTGGGCTCGGTTCGCGAGTCTCACCGACGGCCACGACCCGGAACAGGTGGATCGCGGATTGATCAACGGAGGGTTCTTCCGTGCGCTGGGCGCGGAGCCATTCCTCGGTCGGCTCATCGAGCCCGGGGACGATCGACTGGGAAGTGAGCCAGTGTTGGTGCTGAGTCACGGACTGTGGCAACGGCGGTACGGCAGCGACCCGTCCGTGGTCGGCGGAACGATTCAGTACAACGGCGAGCCGCATACGGTCGTCGGGGTCCTGCGGCCCGAGTTCCGACTTCGCTTCCCGGAGGTGGCCAGCCTGCCCGAGTTCGACGTGTACGAGCCGTGGCGCAACGGTTGGGCCGGATTCTTTCCGGACTGGCATATGTGGAACGGGGTCGCCCGGCTCAGCCGCGGCAGCACGGTGGCCGAGGCGCGGGAAGAGATACGCGCCCTCACCGCGCGGTTGCGGGAGCAGCATGCGAGCTACGAGGAGAACAAGCTCGCTCTCGACGTCGTGCCCCTGCACGACGATGTGGTGGCACCGTTCAAGGCGAGCGTCATCACCCTCTTTGCGGCAGCATTGCTCGTCGCACTTGTGGCATGGGCAAACACCGCGGCGCTGGTGGCCTTGCGGGTCGAATCCCGCCGTCGGGACCTCGTGTTGTCCATCGCGCTCGGCGCGACGCCGGTACGCATCATGGGGCAAGTGACCGCCGAGGTGATCGCACTGTTCGCCCTCGGCAGCGCCCTCGGTTGGTATGTGGCGGGAGGGGCCCTACGTGCGCTTCCCCTGTTGCGTCCCCCCGGTCTCGACGCGGTGGGCTCCATCGCACCCGACGGAACGACCGCCCTCGTCACGACCGCGGCCGTGCTCGTGGGCGTGCTCCTTTTCGGAGCGTTTCCCGTGCTGCGGGCAGTCAAGACACCGTTTCGATCCACCGCCGGCACGAGCCGCGTGTCTGCGCGCTCGAGTGGGGGTCGCGGTTTCGTGATGGCGGAGACGGCCCTTGCGGTCGTGATGATGGTGGGGGCGGGTCTCCTGGTGCGGACGTACTGGAATCTCTCGGCAGTGGACTTGGGCTTCGAGGCCGGCGAGGCGATGACCGTTCGCGCCTCGCTCCCGGCAACGCGTTACCCGTATCGCGCCCCGGGTCCCATTGCCGATTTCTATCGCCAGGTCGAGGAGCGGGTCGGCGCGCTCCCCGGCGTCTCCGCCGTCGGGCTCACCGAGCTGTTGCCGCTAGGGGCCAACGCGAGCAACCCTGCGCCGTATGCGGTGCGAAGCGCCGAGGGCGAGACTGAGTGGGGCCAGCTCACCGCCGAAGCGCGTGTGATCACGCCAGGTTATCTGGACGCCGCGCGGTTCCGTCTCCTGGCCGGGCGAAACTTTGACGGCAGGGATGTGCTCGGCGCGCCGCTAGCGGTGATCGTAGACCAGACCCTGGCGGAACGACATTGGCCGAAGGTCGACGCCATTGGCCAGCCCATTCGGGTCGACCTCTTTCTCAACGGCGTCAGCACGCCCTCGTGGGGGGAAGTCATCGGCGTCGTCGCCCACGTCCACAACAATTCCATCGTCGAGGCGGGCCGGCCGCAGCTCTACCTCGCGCACGGGCAGTCGCCGCGGCGGAGCATGACGCTGGTGGCGCGGACCGCGGGATCGTCGGCCGGCATTCCCGAAGCCGTGCGGAGCGAGGTGCAGCGCCTCGACGGCTTGCTTCCCGTCTTCGGCGAGCGCCCTCTCGCCGACTACATCGCGGACGCCATGGCACCCACCACCCTCGTGCTGTGGCTCCTCGCCGCCTTCACCACCACCGGGGTGATGCTGGCGCTGGTGGGGTTGTTCGCCGCCGCGGCATTTCACGTGCGCGGCCGCACGTGGGAAATCGGCGTGCGTATGGCCCTGGGCGCCAAGACCGCCAGTGTTCTCTGGCTCTACACCCGCCGCGGTTGGGCCCTGGGTCTCTGGGGAGTGGCGATCGGACTATTCGCGGCCACGTTCGCGGTCCCCGCGCTACGGACGCTGGTGTTTGGCATTTCCGTGTTGGATCCGTGGTCGTTCGCGGCAGTCGGCGTGGTCGCGAGCGGGCTGACCCTGCTGGCGTCTTACCTTCCGGCCCGTGAGGCGGCGTCAGTCGATCCGGTGAAGGCCATACAAGCGGGAATGTGACGGCTGCGAGTCCCGCCAACGCGGCGCCGGATCACCTCTCGTTCCCCGCCGCCTACTCGGAAGTCAACAGCGTACTTTCGTCCCAAGGGTTGAGCACCGCCAGGCCGAGGCGTTCGAGCTCACGGTTAACGGCCTCTAGATCTGTGGCCCACACGTCCCCCAGGCGATCGGTGTAGCCCCGCAACTCGTCGACCATGATCTGGAACACCTCTTCCATCCCTTTCCCGGGCCGGGCGCGGAGGTTGGAAGATGCGGAGGAGCGGTCGAGGGGGGATAACCAAGAAAAGCGCGGGACGTACCGCATTTTGCGGATCACGGATCGGCTCTTCTGTTAGTTGTCAGCTGATTCGGCGCGCCAGCGATGCCGCTAGCAGGCGAACCCTGGAAGAAAGGGCTGCTCCTTGTAGTCGGCGGTTGGCGGAGTAACTTGCACCGCAATGGAGCGTAACGGGATCAATACTCACATGCGACGCCCCACGAAGGGCACGGCTCCGGCATGCGACCGCGACGCTCTGCTCGCTAGGCAGAGCGAGCTGATTCTGCACTGTGCGGGTGAAGGGATCTACGGGCTGGATCACCAGGGGCAGACCACGTTCGTGAATCCCCGCGCGGCTGAGCTACTCGGCTGGGAGCCGGATGAGCTCATCGGGAAGCCACAGCACGGCATCAGTCATCACTCCCATCCCGACGGCTCCCCGTACCCGCGGGAAGAATGCCCCATCTACGCGGCGTTCAAGGTCGGAAAGGTCCACCGCGTTACCGATGAGGTATTCTGGCGAAAAGACGGAACATCGTTCCCCGTTGAATACCTCAGCACGCCCCTACGCGACGAGGCCGGCGAGCTCATCGGCGCAGTCGTCACGTTTCGCGACATCACGAAGCGGGTCGAAGCCGAACAAGCCGTTCGACAACTGCAACGCCAGAACCAGTCCATCCTCGAGTCGGCGGGAGAAGGCATCTACGGCCTCGACCAGCGAGGGCACACGACCTTCGTCAATCCTGCGGCGGCCGAGATGCTGGGTTGGGAACCGGATGAGCTGCTGGGCAAGCCGCAACACAAGATCATTCATCACACGCGCGCCGACGGCTCACCGTACCCCGCCGAGGAGTGTCCTATCTACGCGGCTTTCCGCGACGGCGCCAAGCGTCGCGTCGATACGGAAGTGTTCTGGCGCAAGGACGGGACCAGCCTTCCCGTCGATTACGTCAGCACCCCGATTCGAGACGAAGATGGGAATCTGACCGGTGCCGTTGTCAGCTTCATCGATATCACCGAGCGGAAGCGACAACAGGAGGCGCTTGAGCGCGCGCTGACAGAGGTCCGTGAACTGAAAGACCGCTTGCAGCAAGAGAATGTCTACCTGCAGCAAGAGATTCAGGTCAACCACAATTTCGAGGAGATCATCGGGACGAGTGACGCGCTCAGGAAAACGCTGAGCCGACTCGAACAAGTCGCGGGGACTGACGCGACGGTACTCCTGACCGGCGAGACCGGTGTGGGGAAAGAGCTCTTCGCCCGTGCAATACACCACCTGAGCCCACGAGCAGAGCGCCCGCTCGTCAAGGTGAACTGCGCCGCGCTACCCTCCACGCTGATCGAGAGTGAGCTGTTCGGTCACGAGAAGGGCGCCTTCACCGGCGCGACCAAGCAACGGGTCGGGCGCTTCGAGCTCGCCCACGGCGGCACGATCTTTCTGGACGAGATCGGCGAGCTGCCGCTCGATCTCCAGGCCAAACTCCTCCGCGTGATTCAGGAAGGTGAACTGGAGCGGATCGGCGGATCGCGCACGATCTCGGTCGACGTCCGGATCATCGCGGCGACCAATCGCAATCTCACGAAGGCAGTTTGGGCGGGAGAGTTCCGCGACGACCTCTTTTACCGCCTGAACGTCTTCCCGGTCAACATCGCCCCCCTCAGGGAGCGAAAGGAAGACATCCCGCAGCTCGTGACACACTTCGTGCGAAAACTCTCGGCGAAGCTCGGGAAGGCCATCGAGCACATCCCCGAACACACCCAAGCCGCGCTGCGGCAGTATGAGTGGCCCGGCAACGTCCGGGAGCTCGAGAATATCGTCGAGCGCGGTGTGATCCTGTCCCAAGACGGAACGCTTCGCATCGACGAAGCGCTCAAGATGCGTCCTCCCGACCCCGGCACCGCTCCGGATCTGCGAACGCTCGAGGCCGTCGAGCGCGACCACATCCTCGCCGCTCTCGAGCAGACCAACTGGCGCATCGAAGGCAACGACGGAGCCGCTGTCGCTCTGGGACTCCACCCCAACACACTCCGATCACGCATGAAGAAAGCAGGAATCGAGAGGAAGATCGGTCCCGCCTAACCGGTCCCGCACACTCCCAGGTCGTCCAAGACAGGCCACGCTGGCCGCCAAGCAGCCTCGAAGTCAACCACGACATTTCGTGGCTCCACGAAATGCCGAGGGGACGGCGCTTTCCCAGAAGCGGCGCTATCTGCTAACACAGTTAATAACAACCAGTTAGAGACACACCATGGCTGGCACGCTCCTTGTCTATAGGGATGGCGACCGGAGAACGATCTGGACGGCATTCACCTGAACAAGGAGACGACCGATGGCATTACCTAACCCCGGCATGACGATCGATCCCTCTCGGACCGCACTCGTCGTGACCGACCCGCAGAACGACTTCCTGAGTCCCGATGGCGTGACGTGGGGAGTCGTCGGACAGAGCGTCGAGGAGAACAACACCGTGGAGAACATCGAGACGTTGTTCAAGACGGCCAAGGCGGCGGGCATCCCCGTCTTCATCTCGCCGCACTACTACTACGAGCACGACCACAAGTGGGAGTTCGAGGGTGCCCTCGAAGCCCTCATGCATCACATCAACATGTTCGACCGGAAGGGCGCCTTGAGCGTCGAGGGATTCGAGGGTTCCGGCGCCGACTGGCTCGAGCGTTACAAGCCGTACATCGAAGACGGTGAGACCATCGTCGCGAGCCCACACAAGATGTACGGGCCGGAGAACAACGACCTGATCCTGCAGCTCCGCAAACGCGGGATCGACAAGGTCATCCTCGCCGGCATGTCGGCGAATCTGTGCACGGAAGCGCACCTGCGCGAATTCCTCGAGCAAGGGTTCGAGGTGGCCGTCGTCAAAGACGGCACCGCGGCCGCGATCGTGGAAGAAGGCAACGGATACGAAGCCGCGCTCGTGAATTTCAGGTTCCTCGCCAACGCAGTCTGGACCACCGAAGAAACCGTCAAAGCGCTCACCGAGGTGACAGCGGCTGCCGTCACCGGGTGAGAACCCCTTTTACTCTGAGATCCGTGCGTCCCATGCGCACGCACGGGAAAGGAAGGGCATCATGTTAGGTACACGCACAAGCTGGGCGCCGCTCTCCTTGCGGCTCATCCTCGGGTTCGGATTCGTCTACCACGGCACCCCTAAGCTCTTCAGCGCATCGGGACACGCGATGTTCGTCGGGATGCTTCAGAACATCGGCGTGCCCGCCGCCGAGGCGACCGCTTGGTTCGTGGGCGGGGTCGAGCTGGTAGGCGGACTTGCCCTTATCGCCGGAGCGTTCACGTCGATCGCTTCTGCCGCGCTCCTCATCAACATGTTGGTGGCGCTGTTCACCGTTCACCTCCCGAACGGCTTCAACTTCATCAACATCACCGGGCTGAGCGACGCCGGACCGCAGTTCGGGATGCCCGGTTACGAGGTGCCGCTGCTGTACATCGCCGGCTTGCTCACGCTGCTGGTGTTCGGACCGAGTCGATTCTCGGTCGACGATCGACTGGCGGCCCGCGCAATCGACACCCCTACATCCGACGAAGAAGCAAGGCCGGTGAAGCGCGTCGCCAGCATAGCGGCAGTCGCGCTTCTCGGTGTGACGACGCTCGTAGCAGCCGGCGCACGCGCCGCTAGCTCGAGCGAGCCTTCCGACACGCCGGCGTCCTTCGCCGAGCGATTCGAGATTCGGTACAATACGGCGCTCATCGCCGATCAGGAGATCTTCTATCGCGAGGCCGGGCCGGCTGACGCGCCGACGGTCCTCCTACTCCACGGTTTCCCCACATCGTCGCATATGTTCCGGAACCTGATCCCGGCGTTGGCCGATCGATACCACGTCGTCGC
>JBDHDY010000018.1:0-16267 GCA_039591275.1 Gemmatimonadota bacterium
CACCATGTTTGCCGAGCCATCTTCTATATCGAAGATCGGCGGCCCTCGGTACTGTCCAACCAAGTACCGCTCAAGCCGATTCTTGTAGTACGCCGCCGCCTCGGAGTGCCAGGCGAAATCCGGGTTCGCGTCAATAAAAGTCTCCCACACGACGAGCGGATTGCCTAGGCTGAAGGAATAGTCGCCGCCGCTCACTAGCTCCCGCAGCTCCTCTCGTCGAATGCTCAGAAACTCCTGCATCGCCTCGGTGGTGTAATCGACAAAAGTGTTCGCGAGGAATTCGGGGTCCTCAACAAGGGCGTAGCCAAGTGGGTAGGCCGGCACACGATATCCGGGAGTACCCACCGCGAACCCGTTGTCATCGAGCGTGTTGCGAATCTCGATTGCCGCACTGTCCGCCAACGCCTCATCCTCAGACAAGGCTTCGAGGAAATCCTGATCTAGGTTCCGCAGCACACGGCGATAGCGCCAATATGCCCTGTCCTGGAGCTGGTGAAACTCGACGAGGGCGGAGTCATTCAGATTCCGCAGGCCGGCCGGCGTGAAATGCCACTTGTAATAGGCGAGAGCTTGTGAGACGGAGTATGGATCGTCGACGTCGAGGCTGGCGAGGTATTGCCGATAGAGGTCGAGCGCACAGGCTCCCCTTCTCCGAACTTCGCCCGTTCGCTCAACGACGTGGAAACCCTCGGATGCATCTCCACCGCTCGCGCCGACGGCGCGATACGGTTCCTGGGGCTCGCAGGTGTTCTCGCCTCCCGGCCTCTCGACCATCTGCAGGGTGACGTCCCCGAGGAGGGACGCGACGGCAGCTGAGGGCACTCCTGGCGTACTCGCCGTCGATGTGCTGACTGCACCCGCGTTTCTGATGTACGCATCCGAGTACGCACCGCGCAGGAAAGACAACACTGCCTCCGCGTCGGCCTGGTTCGAAAACGGTCCCCACACCACCGCGTAGAGATTGCTCGTCAACCTAGGATAGAGGTTGGTGTCTAAAACCCAGGTGCCACCCATGACCGCCTTGGATTCGGCCTCGCCGCGCGTCGTGTCAGAGGAAACGATGACGTAGTAGTCGTCTGCCGCCTGGTAAACAACTGCGCGGAGTTCCGCTTGACTCACCACAGTCAGCGCTGCTAGCGCAACGGTGGCCGAAATCGCCCGACGATGCCTCATATTGCACCTCCCAACGCACGGGCCTCGAGACGCCTCAAGCTACCCACCTGCCGGGAACAAAACTGTGATTCGGGGCGCTAACCCCGCCCGTCTCACCCCGCCACGCGGGCTTGGGCAGTGGGGCCTGGGGTATGAGGGAGCCTGAGCCCGAAGACCCAAGCCCTAAGCCCCAAGCCCGTGGGCGAGGATAGGGGCGGTAGGGACTCCCCAAGCCCGTGGGAGACGGTAGCGTGGGGAGTGGCTCAGAACGCCAGTAACTTCGTCACCTTCACCGTCACGAACCGTTCCAACACTCCCAAACCGCCGCTGGAGACGTCGCGCCGCTCTGTGAACACAATCCAAAGTAGAGAGACGTAGAGTACGCGTATTTGATTCGGGCGCTGTAGAGATCGGCGGTGAAGGAACTGTCCTGCACCGTGAGATCGTTGTGCGTCGCTTCCACGTCTAGGGTCACGTGATAATCCGGCTGCCACCGTGCGCTGCCCTCGATAGTGAAGCGATTGCCGTCGAAGTAACCACCCCCGGAGACCCCCACCCTGCCGGAAAGGCCGCGGCCTTGGCTCGATGAATAGCTCAGCGATCCCTCGCGGAAGTGGTAGTCCCCTACAGGAATGGTTACCGTGGACCGGACGCGAAACGGCTCGTCCAGGCGTTCGAAGCGGTCGGTGTATTGGGCGCTGAATCTCCCGCCGTCCTGGAACGTGATCCCAAGGCCGACGCGGCCAGTTCTGGTCTCCAATTCGCCAGAGAGATTTGTGATGTAGTGCCCCTCGACACGGGGGTTGACCTCTAGTATTAGCGGAGCACTGGGGCGGGGGTGAAACCCGAGCGTCGCATATGCATGGTGAATCCCCCTCCGCCGGACAAACCCGATGCCCGGATCGAAGTCATCGCCGACGTAGCGGAACTGGGCTGACATGTTCCACAGGCGATCGCGCCATCCCACCGCGAAGCGCGCTGATTCGTCGTCGGCATCGGACGCACGCGTGGCGGCAAGGTAAGTGTTGATGAAGAGGTTCCCGCCGACTCTGAGGTTCGCGTCCGCGCCGAAGCTCCGGTTGTACTGACCCGACGCACCGCTCCCGGTCGCTTGGCGGTTCGTGAATATGAAGCCGACGTCCGAACTGCCGAGTACGCTGCGCCGCAGCCGTACGACGGCGAAGTTCTCGGCAGGGTCGCCCTCAAAGGCCTGAGACTGCACATCGAGGACACCCAACTCGAAGGCCCCTGCGCGGCCCGTCAATCTCGCCCCGCCGAACAAGGGAACAGGACCGCCTCTCTTGAGGCCGATCTCACGTGAATGAAACAGTGTCAAATCGCGAAGCGATGTGCCGCTACTAGGAGAGCCGGGCCCACTGTTCACATCGCCGAAGGTGAACGTCCCGGAATTCTCGAGAAAGAACTCGCGCCGCTCCGGAAAGAACAACGCGAACCGGGTGAGATTGACCTGTTCTCGATCGACTTCCACCTGTGAGAAGTCAGTACGATACGTGAGGTCCATGGTGAGGCGGGGAGTGATCCCGTACTTGAGGTCGACCCCGCCGTCGAACTCGTTTCCGCGATCCTCTTCAAGGAGGGACTCTCCGGCGGACCGCGCCGCAAGCGCAAATGGCTTGACCCTCAGGTTGCGACCGGCTGAAAGCCTGGGAAGCCCGGCGACGGTGCCCGCCTGCGACATTCGAAAGAAACGGTCTCGCCGGTCTAGCGGCGCCCAATAGGAGACTTCGTTCTTGCGCCGGATGCGCCGCAGCACGTTCATCCCCCAGGTCTGTCCGTCGAGCGTCGGGTCGAATCGCAGCGTCTTCCAGGGGATTGCCATCTCGACAGTCCAACCCGAATCATGCACAGTCGTCTTGACCTCGACCACCGCATCCCAACCGTAGTCGCGGCTCCGACCGTTGTCGAATCCCTGTCCGTCCTTGAGCCCACCACGAGGATTGACGAAGAAGATGAAGGAGTTGCGCCGATCGAAGAACGTGTCGAAAGTGACGCCGAACGTATCCATGTCTTCAGAGAGCACGCCGGGATAGTCCCGCTCCAGACTCTTGACCACGAGGCCCGCGCGATCGGAATCGTAGCACACGGCCCCGACGTAGAGGTTGGTCGCGTCGTACATGATGCGGACAGCAGTGGCCTCGGAAGCAGGTAGCCCCTCATCGGGTTGCGCCTGCACGAAGTCGGTGACGGGCGCGACTTGTCGCCACGCGTTCTCGTCGAGTCGACCATCGACCACGATTTCGGCCCCTGCGAGCATGGCCCGGGTGTCTGGTCGGGGAGCGCTCTCGGGATCGATGGGGCTCGGCGCCGTGATATCGCGGACCTGCGCTTCGAGAGGGATCCCCACGACAGTCAGAACGCAGACGACCATCAACCCCAGAACGGTGCGCAAGCGTGACTCACATGCCTTCACGGCGTGGTTGCGCCCTCTGTCGTCAAGCGTGCGATCCGCTCGCGGGCATCCTCCACCATCATCTGGAGGGTCGGGTCGGCGCTCGCCCACAGCTCGACGAAGCGGGAATAATGCGACACGGCCTGCTCGGGTTCGCCGAGCCTTTCATAGATCTCCCCGCGATGGAAAAACGACGGGGCGAGGTACACCAAGTCATGCACCGAAGTGTTGGCGAACGTCCCATACCATCGCAGGGCGTCCTGATCGCGACCCACTTGCTGAAGCAACCGTGCTCTGAGAAACCGTTCATACGCCAGAGCGTAGAAGGGCGACGAAGTCGTCAGTTGATACCACATCTCCCACCGCACCGCCTCCAGCTCTGCCAGTCCTTCGGCGGCCCGGCCGGAAGTGAAAGCCACCGAGGCGCGGATTCCGCGGGCCAGGTCCTCGGCAAGCGACCCCGTTTCACGCGGCAGAACGAGCGCCTCGAGCTCGTCCGCGTATCGCTCCGCTTCCGACGCGCCGCCAAGACGGGCGCTCAACAGCCCCAGCAAATACGTGCGCAGGGCACCGTGGAGACCGTCGTGAACGGAAAAGAACACACCCGGCGCCGCACTCGCAGGAACCTCTGAGGGGTCAAGCGCGAGGAGTCGGTCGTGCAGGATCTGGAACTCACTGGCCGCCACGGATAGATGCGGGGTGTTGGACATTGCCACTCGGTGCTCCAACGCGGTGGCGGCGTCGAGTTGCTCCACCAGGTCGAGTTGCTCCTGCGCACGACCCCACCGTCCTTGGGCTAGCTCCAGATAGGCAAGCCACTGGTGCCCAAGCATGCGCGACTCCATTGACCGGGGGCCGTCGGTCAAGAGCGCCACTATTTGCCGAGCCTTACCCGGGTTGCCGAGGAATGACGCGGCACTCCATGAGACTTCCGCGAGATCGACGTCCGCCGCGGCCCGTAAGTCGGCGGTGACCCGCGCCTGCAATGCCTCGTCGTCACGCATCAAGGCCTGCAGCATGCGCAACTCCAGGAGGACGCGACTCACGTCGCGGAGGTTGGCCACCTGGCTCGCGATCGAGTCGAGCGCGGCCGACCTGCCTTGCACGGCCGCGATGCGGGCTAGATGGATGTACGCCGTCGACTGATCCGGCTCCAATGCCAACAGGCGTTCCATGGCTTCTTGGGATTCGGTGAGTGACCGCCCGAGTCGGGGTCCGAAATGGAAAAGCGCTTCACCCAGATGGTACCAGGCCTCGACATCATCGGGATATGTCCCGAGAAATGCCCGATAGAGACGTTCGGCCTGATCGACATCGCCGCGACGCACGGTGCGCAGTGCCTCGAGAAGGAGACGGTCGCGCTCCGACAACCGATCGACGAAGCGCACTGCCTGCTCCGCCGCCGTCAGCGCCAGGTCCGAGCGCAAGAGCCAGTCGGCCGCGATGCTGAGCTGGTACCACGCGAGGGCGAATGCGGTATCCGCCTCCACGGCCTCCTCGAAGGCCGCTCCCGCCGCAGTAAAATCCCCGCGTCGCAGCGAGCTCGTTCCGCGGAGATACGCTTTGAGGGCGGGCAACGAATGCGTGGTCACGGCGGCGATCTGGGTAAGGCGGGTGGCGGCCGCCTCGCCGTGCACAACGAGAAGCTGGCTCGCGAGCTCGTCAACGAGACCAAGTACCTGGGCAACAGCACCCTCCGCCGACGCCTGGGCAATGGGCTCGGGCCCGCCGTCCCGATCGTACAGGGAAGCGTTCAGTCGCAGCGTGCCGCCCACCTCTACGACGCTCCCTAACACATAAAGACCCGCGCTCAGCTGGCCGGCGTGGTCGCGCGCTCGGGCGGGATCCGGCGACGGGGAAGGATCCGGACTCACGAGGGCAAAGACGGCCCGGGGATCTACGCTACGCCATGTCCCCGCCCCGTCGAGCTTCGTGCTCAGCAGGTCCACCATCCCGTCGCCCAAGTATCCCACGTCCTCATTCCCCCGGAACGAAAACGGCAGCACCACAATGCGTGTGGCAGAGCCTGATGCGGACTCGGTGCCGGTCTCGGCGAGCCACCACGTTGCAGCGCCGGCCGTCATGACCACGACTGCGGAAGCTATCAGCCAGAGCCGGCCGCGCCGGGTCGTCGACCTGACGGCACCCCCACCGCCCGTCGGCGTCGAAAGAGCCGTGGCGAACTCTGCCGCCGTGCCAAACCGATCTCCCGGCAATTTGGCAAGCGCTCGTTGCACGGCCCGGTCTAGCGACTTCGGCACCGCCTCACGGATCCGCCGGGCCGATGGAACCGGATCACCGAGTCGCTTCAACATGATCCCCTCGATCGTGGGGGCAGCGTACGGCGGTTCTCCAGTCAGCATCTCGTAGAGGACGCAGCCGAGAGCATAGACGTCACTGCGTCCATCGATCTCGCCCTCGCCGGTGGCCTGTTCGGGACTCATGTACACAGGCGTACCCACGGCCGATCCGGGTTGCGTGAGCTGCGTGCCACCGGAGACACTCATTGCGCGGGCGATGCCAAAATCTGCTACCACGGCTTCGGCTGCTACCAGGAGAATGTTCTCCGGCTTGATATCCCGATGGACGATGCCGCGGCTATGCGCCGTCTCGAGCGCGGCTGCGACATGTTGGGCGATCCGGATGGCCTCGTCCACGGAAAGTGGCCCCTGCCGCATCAAGCGGTGGCGCAGCGACTCACCCTCGACATACGGCATCACGTAGTAGAGCAGAGCGTCGGCTTCGCCCGAGTCGTACAGGGGCAGGATGTGTGGGTGGTGGAGCTGCGCGGTGACGCGAATTTCTTGCAGGAATCGGCTCGCGCCGACGGCCGCGCTCAGCTCCGGTCGGAGCACCTTGATCGCCACGTCGCGATCGTGCTTCACGTCCCGCGCGCGATAAACCGTCGCCATCCCGCCGGCACCGATCTCCTTCTCGACGGTGTACTGGTCGGCAAGAGCCGCTTTCAGCCGGTTGAATTCGTCGCTCATAAGATGGGAAGAGCGGGGCGATCGACGATGTCCGTCATGGGCCTCTAAGATATCAAACCGCACGGAAATGGGCAGGAAATGAGGGGATGGCCCAGCGCGGCACGCCTCGGCATCACCGAGTACACCGTGGGGAACACAATCATGTTCCTCTGTGCGGTGGGAGTCTCGATCCGAACCTTCCTACTCGGGCACCTCGTGGATCGTTTCGGGGAAGCGCGTCTCGCCCCCCGTTGCCCCCCCTTGCCGGTCTGGACAAACATACTATTTTCCATCATAATGAAAATTAGTATGTTTGCCCGCAGCCATTTCGCGAGGGTACCATGAGCATCCCGTCTCGAGATCTGGAGGCTTTCCTCCCGCTCAAACCGGTCGAGTTTCACGTTCTGGTAGCGCTCCTGAGCCGTGAACGGCACGGCTATGGCATCGTCCAGGATATCGCCGAGCGGACCGGCGGCCGGATCAGGCTGGTGCCGGGGAATCTCTACCCGGTGCTGCGTCGGCTCGTGGAGGAGGGTCTGTTGGAGGAGGGCACCGAACGGCCCGCCACAGATCTCGATCACAAGCAACGCCGCTACTACAGCATCACGTCGCTCGGCAAGCGCGTCGCCGCGGCGGAGGTCGTACGACTCAAGGCCTTGATCGAAGGTCGTGAGATCCAGGATCTCCTCGAAGGAGCATGACGGGTATGCCTTTGCTTCGCTTGTACCGCGTGTTGCTGCTGCTCTATCCGCGTGACGTCAGCGAGCGGGACGGGCGGGAAATGATCCGTTTGTTCGCTGACCTTGTCGAACAGGAACGTAAGGCGAAGGGGCGTTTCGCGTCTCTGAGAGTGGCCGCGCACAGCTGCCTCGAGGCACCCTGGAGCGCCCTGCGCGAGCACCGGCGCCTACACAAAGGCCGTCGATCAAAACGCTCGGAAGCGAAGCTGGCCACTGTGCTCGACACGATGGGACTCGACCTGCGGTTTGCGGTCCGAACTTTCAGAAAGAGGCCAGGATTCACCGCAGTGGCCGTGTTGACGCTGGCACTGGGCATCGGGGTAACGACCAGCATGTTTAGCATCGTCCACGCCTCGTTGATCCGCGCGCTTCCGTTTCCGGATCCCGATCGCCTAGTGATGGTCTCCCTCACGCGTTCGAGAGCAAACGAGCCACCGCGACGCTTGCGCTGGTCGTACCCCGAGTTCGAATTGCTACGGCGGTCCGCATCCAGATTCGAGAGCATCGCGGCTTTTAACGTGGGCGAGTTCAACTTGGCGGGAGACGCCGAGCCGGAGCACCTGGAGGGAGAGGTAGTCTCCGCGTTGTACTTCGACGTCCTCGGTATCCGTGCTGCTGTCGGGCGAACCTTCGCGGCGGAAGAAGACGTGACACCTGGGTCCCATCCGGTTGCGCTGCTCGGCCATGCCCTGTGGCGGCGGCGGTTCGGTGGTGACTCGTCGGTGGTGGGGCGGGCGGTGCGGATCAACCGCGTTCCAATGACCGTCGTTGGCATCATGCCGCCTTGGTTTCGCGGCTTGAGTGGCAGAGCCGACCTGTGGATTCCCCAAGCCATGGGGCCGCTCGCCTCGTATCCGGGCCAACTCACGGATCACCAACACTTCCACAGCGTAGTCGCGCGGCTTGCACCAGACGCCGCGTTGCGAGATGTCGTCGCTCACCTACAGGTCGTGGGAAACGGCATTGCCGCCGTGACAGATCACGAGGGCGACGCTGTGTGGAGCGCGACGGCACTTCCACTCCACCAAGCCCGAATCGACCCCGCCCGGCGACGGCCTCAGCTCCTTTTGTTCGGCGCCGCCGGCTTTGTGTTGCTCATCGCGTGTGCCAACCTCGTCAATCTCCTCCTGGCCCGGTCAGCTTCCAGAGAGCGGGAAACCGCCATCCGCCTGAGCCTCGGATCCACGCGCGGGCGGCTCGTGAGACAACTCCTGACGGAAAGTGTCGTGCTCTCACTCGCAGGAGGCATTCTGGGCGTCGCGTTCGCGGTCTCGGTCACCGACGTACTGGCGGTGTCTCTACCGGAACGGCTCCCCTCGGCCAGCAACAACTACGCCCAGCTCTCGGAGTTCGCCGCGGTTGGTATCGACATGACGGTTCTGCTCTTTGCCGTCCTGATCTCTCTCGCAACCGCAATACTGTTCGGCTTGGCTCCGGCGCTTCGGGCAACGAGGACCGACCTAGCAGGCTCACTCAAGCAGAGGGGAGAGTCTGCAGCGGCAGGCCGCCACAAATCAGCGACCTCCGGCATGCTCGTAGTGAGCGAGTTCGCGCTAGCTGCTATCCTCTCCGTAGGGGCAGCGTTGCTTCTCACGACCTACGCGCGGCTGCAGACCCGCGATACCGGATTCGACCCCGACAACGTGTTGACGTTCTGGATCCAACCACCCCTCTCTGAATACACCCGCGATGAGGCGTCGCTGTTTCTGGAGCGCGTCCTGGAACAGGTATCTCAAGTGCCGGGCGTCGAAAGCGGCACCGTCAGCCTCTGCACGCCGCTCATGGGCTGCGCTCGCCACAGCCTTCAGATCGCGGGCCGTGAATGGACCGACGACACTGCCGTTCCGGTTGTCGGCCGTCACTACGTCGGGCCCCAGCACTTCGAGACCCTCCGGATTCCGATCATTCGCGGCCGCGCGTTCACGCCGCAAGATCGACAGGGCCGGCCCAGGGTGGCAATCATCTCCGCAACTGCAGCGCAGAGATTCTGGCCAAACCAGGATCCGATTGGACAGCGGGTGTGGTTCGGTGTGGATCCTCCGGGCGATCCCGATTCGTCATGGCAAATCGTCGGGATCGTTGGCGACGTTCAATATCGAGCCATCGAGGCTTCCTACGAGCCGGATTTCTACACGCCGTACCTCCAGTTCACACGGCGGTACGCCTACGTGATGCTGCGATCCCCCGACTCCCCGGATGTGCTCGTTCCCAAACTGCGGCGCGCCGTGGCGGCTGTCGACTCGGAGCTCCCCATCTATGATGTGCAAACCTTGCAGGGACGTGTCGCTGTCGCTCTCGCAAAGTCCCGCTTCAACGCTCTCCTCCTTGGAGGATTTGCGGCACTCGCGCTCGCGTTGGCCGCCATCGGCATCTACGGCGTGATGGCACACTTCGTCGCGCAGCGGACGTCCGAAATGGGCATTCGAATCGCACTTGGCGCCGGGAACCCGCAGGTCTTTCGGTTGGTGCTCCGGCGTGGCGGCACATTGGTGGCAACAGGTATCGTGGTGGGTGCTCTCTCCGCGGTGATCCTGGTCCGCCTGCTCTCGTCGCTGGTGTACGAGGTGAATGTGACGGATCCCCGAAACTTCCTCGCCGTCACCGCGGTTCTGACGATCGCCGCTTTACTCGCATGCTACCTACCGGCACGGCGCGCCACGCGCGTGGACCCGGTGCAAGTGTTGAGAGCCGAGTAGCCGTTCGGAGGGAAGGAACATGAGAGGATCTGCTGTTTGGATTGTAGGCAGTCTCGTTGTACTGGCGTGGACTGGCACCTCCGTGCGCGACCCCACGCAAAACCAATCAGTCTTGTCCACCTCGGCGCAGGGTGACCGTGCCGAGAACCGTGACCGCCTCACGAGTGTAGGTACCATGACCCTGCCGCGCGCGGCACATACGGCGACGTTGTTGGAGAGCGGTGAGGTGCTCATCACCGGCGGCTGCGTAGAGGCCTCGTGTGAAGGCCGCACTGCGGTTGCTGAGCTATACGATCCCGACTCACAGTCCTTCGCCCGTACCGACGACATGCTCACTGGCCGTGTGAGCCACACCGCGACCTTATTACCTGATGGTCGAGTTCTTATCGCAGGAGGCTGGGGGCCCGACGGGATCCTAGCCGCCGCAGAACTATATGATCCGGCGACACGCACGTTTCTGCCCGCCGGCAGCTTGCTGGAAGCGAGGACCAGTCACATCGCCGCCCTTCTTCCAAGCGGCACGATCCTCATTGTGGGTGGTGAGGGCGGCCGGCAAAACCCGCTCGCCACCGTGGAAGTGTACGATCCCGAGGCCGGAATCTTCACGCCTGCCGGCCGCATGCAGCTGCCCCGAGCTTCGCACGTGGCGACGCTGCTGTCCGACGGCACTGTGCTCGTCACCGGGGGACACAGCGCCCGACGTGGCCCGGTGCTTGCGAGCGCAGAGATCTTCAGTCCCACAACTGGAGAGTCCGCTCTGACCGGAGACATGACCGTCCCTCGTCACAAACATGCTGCGGTGGTCATGCGTGACGGCAAGGTGCTGGTGGTCGGCGGCTCCGACGCCCGCGACTCGCGCGGTATGTATGCGAGTGCAGAAGTCTTCGATCCCACGAACGGGACATTCTCACTTGCCACGGACATGAATCAAGCTCGCTTCAAGTTGCGCGGTGCCGCGGTACTGCTTCCATCGGGTGAGGTGTTGATCGGCGGCGGGTTGGGATCGCTGGAGATTTACGATCCTTCATCGAACTCCTTCCAGATTGTTGCAGGCAGCTCAGGCGCTGGGCGAATGTTCGCCGCGGCAACGATGCTACCTAACGGCGAGGTCTTCATTGCCGGGGGGTACAGTGCTCGCATTCTGCCGACGGCGATGGCGTGGGTGTATCATCAGTAGCGAAGAGGGGTAGGATTTCAGATTTGACCACCGGAGCTCTCAGTTCACCTGCCAATCGCAAATCGTGAATCGTCAATCTCAAATCGCCAATCGTCCGTTCCCCTTCCCACCCTACCGCCTTACCGTGCTACAGCCTTACGTTGGAGTCGGTCCACCACCTCGAGGGAACCTAGGATGCTACGAAGAGTGCTTACCCTCACGACCTTTCTCGTCGCGCCACTGACTGGTGTTGCAGCACAAGACTCCGTTGCGCCGCTTGCGATCGTGGGTGCCACGGTAGTCGATCTGGACGGCGATCAGCCCATCCGAAACGCCGTCGTTCTCATTGATGGCGGCCGCTTCGTGGCTGTGGGACCCGCCTCGACGCCTGTTCCAGAAGGAGCAAGCATCATACGAGCCGACGGCATGTGGCTCCTTCCCGGCCTCATGAACATGCACGTGCACTTCGGCCTGGTGCTGCCGGGCGCCGCCGGCGCCGAGCTCGCCGACGAGACAGAAGCGGAGCTAGCTCTCCGCATGGCCGCCGCTGCCCGCGCGTCGTTACGGGGCGGAGTTACCACGGTGCGCCTGACGGGCGAGCGCGGACATGTGGACCTCGCACTCAAGCGGGCCATCGATCGCGGGGATGCGGAGGGCCCGCGCATATTCTCTGCCGGCGAGAGCGTACAGGTCACCGGCGGCCACGGCTCGGAGGTCGGAGAGATCGCCAACGACGGCCCCTACGAGTTTCGCAAGGCCGTGCGGCGAGAGATTCGCGCGGGAGCGAGCTGGATCAAGATCTTGATATCGGGTGGCATCGCGACACCGGGCGGGGACATCTCCGCGGCGTTCATGACACGGGACGAGCTGGAGGCCGTCACGGACATTGCCCACCGTCACGGTGTGCGCGTAACGGCCCACTCCGGGTCCCCTTCGGCTACCATCGCCGCCGTGGAAGCGGGAGTCGACTGCATCGAGCACGGGTACTTTCTCACACCGGAGGTCTTCCGCTTCATGAAGGAGCACGGCACCTGGTACGTGCCCACGATCCTAGTCAGCCAGCCGGCCACACTGCCTTTCTTCGAGCGCATCGGATCGCCGCCGTGGTACCTGGCACGGGTTGAGGCGGTGGGCAGGCGGCACTGGGAGGCATTGCGCACCGCCGTCCAAGAGGGAGTGCGGATCGCGCTGGGCACGGACCAGCTGCCCCACGAGCCGAATGACGGCACGATCGCCACGGTGCGTGAGGCGGAGTATTACGTGGAAGCCGGGATGACACCCCGGCAAGCGCTACGGGCCGCAACGATCCAACCGGCCACCATGCTCGGCGTGGCGGATGACCTGGGCACAATCGCGTCCGGAAGACTCGCCGACCTTGTGGCGGTAGCGGCGGACCCAACACTAGACATTTCGGCGCTCCGAGCGATTCGGCTAGTCATCAAGGGGGGGGAAGTGGTGCGAAACGATCTCGTTCAGTAGGGGCGATGGCAGGATTTGACGCGAGGCGCTGCACCGACTATCTTCATCCTAGGGAAATACGGCCCCCTCGCGGGGCCGGTCTTGTACGAACGTCGACGGGGGATCCGGCTACGATCGGTTCCCCTGTTTCTGTAAGACATGCCGCGTCGCGCACAGATGGCGCGGCCGCCCGACGCGGGGGCGGAAGTCCGCGACAGCGTAGTCGGTTGGTACGGCATAACCGCACCCCCGACCACATCATCCACATTAGGGAGTACGGCAATGCGTACCAAGGGAACCGTGAAGTGGTTCAACGACAGCAAAGGTTTCGGTTTCATCACGCGCGAGGACGGTGGTAAGGACTGTTTCGTTCATCACACCGCCATCGCGGGATCCGGCTTCAAGTCGCTGCGCGAGGGCGAGCAGGTGGAATTCGACGTCGTCGAGGGCCAGAAGGGCCCAGCCGCCGAAAACGTGTCGGTCGTCGGCGCCTAATTGACGATTGTCACCGATGAACAGGCCGTCCCGGCGTGCTTGCGGGACGGCCTGTTTTCTTTCTAAAACACACCGAAGGGTGGACACGTGACTGAGATCATTTTGGGAGACAGCGACCGCATCGATTGGGCGATCAAGGCTTTCCGACGAAAGGTCCAACGCTCGGGCGTACTAAAAGACCTTCGTAAGAAGCGCTACTTCGTCAAGCCCAGCCTGAGCCGCCGACTGAAGGCGGCGAGTGCGGAACGCCGCCGCAGGAGAGGTGCCCGAAGCCGCAGCTAGCCCGCTATCGCCCACCTCACGGGCTCAGCCAGTAACTCACCTTGATGAGAAAGATGTTGTCGGCCGGTGCGCTGAATATCGCGCCCACATCTCGTCGGAAACGGAAATCACTGACTGCAGCATCGTCGAAGCGGCGTTGCTGCCACGCGAGGTACAGGTTGGATCCTGGCCTCCACTCCCACCTGAGCACGGCGTTCCCACGCAGGCTCCGGATGTTGAAATCCGGATCGCCGTCGAGTTCGGTGTACGGCGCGAAGTCGAACGTGCCGGGCGCCTCGAGATATTCTGGTTCGCCGTAATCCCCAGCGGACACAAGTGGTTGGATGTAGGTCTCCAGCGTGAGCCCGGGCCGGAAAGTGAAGTTGAAGCGGGTTTCAATGCCGACCTCGGTCTGATTCAGCTGAGCGAACACGTAAGCCCGCCCGTAGGTTGCCGTGTACTGGGAATCTTCAACGGTCGTGATGTACTGGGCTGGGATGCGGGTGCGGAAAAACCGGGGAGTCACGGCGAGGTTCCAGCGGGACGAGGGCTTGAACTCCAAACCGATCCGAGCACTGCGCCGATATCCGTCGAACTCACTCCATTCGACATCACCGTCGGCGTGAAGGGACACGGATTTGCGAGCATCCGTGAACACACTCGCCCGTAACGTCGTGGTCGCCGGCCGGACGATGATGGGTCCGCCCCGCGTGGCCCGGTCGTCGTTCGATCGGAACATGCGCCCGACGCTCAGATTCCCCCCCCAAAAACTGAGATGCCTGAAGCGGTAACTGAGGTTCGCGTGGCGAAGAATCGTCTGGGCATCGAAGTTCATTTCGTTGCGCAGCCTGCCCGAGACCGACCAATCCCGGAAGAACGAGCCCGGCCTGGTTTCCCGATACCTGAACGTGCCCTGCAAATCTCTCCTATCCGTTCGCATGGCGAACCCGAGGTCGTTGACCTCGTAGCCGGGGGAGGTAATCGCGCCGGCGATGCCGCCCAGCCAGTGGGCACCTGCCTGCTTGTCGAGCGCGATCGATGCCGAGTACCCCGAAAGCGATGTTGCAGCCTCATCGAGCTCGAGATGCTCGGCGTCCGGCCGTTGCAAGTAATGATTCGATGCCTGCTGCACTCCGGTGACCGCCGTCGTGCTCCCCTCCACTCGACTGCCCACCACGTTGCCCCGGATCACCCAGCTGCGGCCGGAGAACTCGTGGTTGAAATCGATGCCTGCTGAGTAGGCCGTCGAATTGAGTTCGTCCTGCAACAGAGTCGTCTGCAGGTCGCGGCGCGTCGTAGTCACCATCGCACCTACGGATGTAAGGCCGGCACGCATTTCCTTCCTGACACGCCCTATGAAGTAGCCCGTGAGCGGCTCAGCCAACATGTTCTCCGCAGTTCCGGCATCGGTCATGTAGCGAGCCGTCTCCTTGCCCGTGACGGCCCCGAGCATCCCCAACGACCAACCGCCGCTCGTCTTGCCTGACAGCTTTGCCGCTCCCAGGATGGTCGTCTCCGTCGGCACGTCCGCAGCCGATGTTTCCGGATGGGTCTGAGGAGGACGCCCGATACGTCGAGAGTAGAACAGCCGCCCTCCGCTGGTGCCGCGACCGAACTCGAAGATCTCACTACCTTCGACAAAGAACGGCCGCTTCTCGTCAAAGAACGTCTCGTACACGCCCAGGTTCACGACCGCGGGGTCCACTTCGACCTGCCCAAAGTCCGGGTTGAACGAGGCATTGAGGGTGAGATTGGAAGTGGCTCGGTACAGAAGATCGAGACCGCCCGACACGGCTTGTTCGGATCCCGTGCGGAAGGGGTTGTCACCAGGGTCGATGTGCTCGCTGCGTGTGACACCGTAGGGTAACAACTCGACCCGCCGACCCTGCCGAACGCCGCTGATGCCCTCGAGATGGCCAAAAGTGGGAATCCCACCGCGTTCGTTCTTCGGCGTGAATGAAGACACTGCGTATTCGCGATTCCTCCCAATCACCCGTTCGAGTTGAATGCCCCACTGATGCTCATCACGGTTGCGGAACCGGAGCTGACTGAAAGGAATACGGTATTCCGCGGTCCAGCCTTCGTCGTCCACGGACGCCTTCACCTCCCACACGGCGTCCCATGACAGGTCATCCCTCTCGTGCCCTCCCGGTTGCATGGACTTCACGGCGTCCCGCTGGACCCCGCCAGGATTCACATCGAACGAAAAGCCGGTCTGGTGATCGTGGTAACTGTCGATGACCACACCGAACCAGTCGGAGTCCAACAAATCCATGTCTCTGCGGCCCAGTCGCGTGGTGATGGGGCCGTCGTCCCATGCGCGGATCCCGATGTACAGCGCGTCCGCATCGTACAGGATGCGTACTTCAGTCGGCTGGCTCACCGGCCGCCCCTCTTCGGGATCGACCTGCGTGAACTCGGTGACGGGCACTACCGTTGCCCAAACGGCTTCGTCAAGACGACCGTCGAGATCGATCTCCTGCGCCGTCCGCGTGGCCGACGCCACCGGCGGTTCGGTGTATCCCCCGTTGCTCAATCCCTGCTGTGCCGTACCGACGGTAGGAATCAAAGAGATGAGCGCAACAATCCCACCAGCACGCATACCGGACATGCTCCAATCTCTTCCGGTGTTTAGTTCTAATGTGAAACGCGAGACTATCTCACAGTCCTGGGCCATGCCCACAGACTGCCGCCTGTCGCTAGCACCGCGACCATGAAGCGAAGGTGAATGTGAGATGAAGCTAGGTAGGGCCGACGTTTCTGAAACTGCGCGTCAGTTTTCCCTGCGCGTGCCGCCTGTGCTCCGCTGCGGCAGATGCTGAGCGGGAATGGCACGTTGGACCTGCAACCCCCGCGCGGCAACGGCAGCAGGTGAAGCCGCCGGTATCGAGCCGCTCAAAGCGAAACGAAGAGCGTTCTCCCAGATGAGG
>JBDHDY010000019.1:0-14706 GCA_039591275.1 Gemmatimonadota bacterium
GTGGACGTGCAGGTTCTCTCCACCGTTCCCGTGATGTTCTCCTACTGGGCCAAGCCGGAGCACGCTGTCGATCTTTCAAGGCTGCTCAACGACCACATCGCTCGCGCCGTGCACGACCATTCCAGCCGTTTCGTAGGACTTGGCACGGTTCCGATGCAGGCGCCCGAGATGGCGATACAGGAACTCGAGCGCTGCGTCCTTGAGCTGGGGCTTGCCGGCGTTCAAATCGGAACACATGTGAATGGGCGCAACTTGGACGACCCCGGTGTGTTTGCGGTCCTGGAGTGTGCACAGGATCTGGGGGCGGCGGTCTTTGTCCACCCATGGGACATGATGGGGAAGGAGCGCATGGAGAGGTACTGGCTCGGATGGCTGGTCGGGATGCCCGCCGAGACAGCGCTGGCAATCTGTTCCGTGATCTTTGGCGGTGTCTTGGATCGACTCGCCACGCTGCGGTTGTGCTTCGCCCATGGTGGAGGTGCATTCCCCGGCACGCTTGGAAGAATCGACCATGGCTTCAACGTTCGCCCCGACCTCTGTGCAGTGGCCGGAGCCGCCAGTCCGCGCAGCTACCTCGGGAGGTTTTATCTAGACTCGTTGGTGCATGATGAGCATTCTTTGCGTCACCTGATTGAGCTCGTGGGTGTGGAACGCGTAGCGTTGGGCTCAGACTATCCGTTTCCCCTTGGAGAACCAGTCCCCGGTGAACTAATCGAGTCCGTCGGCGATCTTTCGCCGGAGGACCGCGATCGGTTGCTGAGCGGTACGTGCCTAGAATTTCTTGCCCTCGAGCGGAAGGTGTTTGAGCGGTGACTGGTATCCAGAGCCCTCATACGGGGTCGCCCGGAGACCCGCCTCCAAAACTGCGCCTGGATGAGCAATACGCGCGGGAACTAGATGCCGAGGATCCACTCGCGCCTTTGCGCGAACAGTTTGCATTGCCCACTCGTTTAGATGGGCAACCTGCGGTGTACCTGTGCGGTAATTCACTGGGATTGATGCCGAAGGCTGTCCGAGAACTCGTGCAGCGAGAGCTCGACGACTGGTCGACGATGGGAGTCGAAGCACACTTCCAAGGCACGGCGCCCTGGTACTGCTATCATGAACGATTTCGAGAGGCAGGCGCCCGACTAGTTGGAGCTCACTCAGGCGAAGTCGTGATGATGAACAGTCTGACGGTCAATCTCCATCTCATGATGGTATCGTTCTACCGGCCGCGTGACACTCGCACAAAGATCTTGATGGAGGACCACGCCTTTCCGTCGGACCAGTATGCTGCAGCGTCGCAGGTGGCATTCCACGGACTCTCCCCGGCGGAAGCAATCGTCGTAGCCCAAGCCCGTGCTGGTGAAAAAACGCTCCGCACCGATGACATCGTAGACATCTTGGAAAGAAGGGGAGACGAGATCGCACTCGTTTTGCTGGGGGGCGTCAACTACTACACCGGTCAGCGCTTCGACATGGGTCGCCTAACAGATGCGGCTAAGCAGGCAGGGTGTGTGGTAGGGCTCGATCTGGCTCACGCTATCGGAAACGTTCCGCTCGATCTCCACGAGTGGGGGGTCGATTTTGCAGTTTGGTGCTCATACAAATACTTGAATAGTGGCCCAGGGGCCGTGGCTGGTTGCTTTGTGCACGAGCGGCATGCCAAATCCATCGCTCTGCCTCGCTTTGCGGGTTGGTGGGGCAACGACCCTGAAATGCGATTCCTCATGGGCCAGGAATTTGTGCCAACCGAAGGGGCCGACGGCTGGCAGGTGAGCAACCCTTCGATACTGGCAATGGCTCCGTTGGAAGCGTCCCTCGAGTTGTTCGATAGAGTGGGCTTGGATGCACTTCGTGCCAAATCGGTTTTGCTGACAGGGTATCTGGAAGGCTTGGTGCAGGGCATTGACGGTCCGCATCTCGAAATTATCACACCGGGAGACCAGGACGCTCGGGGCTGTCAACTATCCATTCGCGTTGTGGAACGCGCGAAAGATGTGCTGAACGCGCTTTCCGAGCGGGGGATAGTCGTTGATTTCCGAGAGCCGGACGTCATTCGTGCTGCGCCCGTGCCATTCTACAACACGTTCCAGGACGTTCGGACGTTCGCCGTGGCCTTGGCCGACGCCGTGGGCTCGCACGCCCTGCGTCGCGGATCATGAGCCAGGTTCCATCCAGATTCACTGTGGTGGGCGCAGGCTTGGGTGGCGCGCTGATGGCCATTTACCTCGGCCGTGAAGGCCATGAGGTGCATGTGTACGAGCGGCGTCCGGACCCAAGGCTAACTGACCGCCAAGAAGGACGCTCAATCAATCTGGCCATCTCCACTCGTGGCTTGGATGCCCTGGGCAGAGTAGGATTAGCCGGGGCGGTCTTGGACATGGCCGTGCCTATGAGAGGCAGAATGGTGCACTTGCCGACCGGCAGATGCGCCTTCCAACCATACGGTACCGAGGATGATCAAGCTATCAACTCGGTGTCTCGTGCCGGACTCAACATGTTGCTGCTTGATGCGGCTGAGCAGCTAACGAACGTACGTCTCAGCTTCTCACAACGGTTGAGCGGCATTGACCTCGAGACCGGAATGCTCAATTTGCAGGAAGAGCACTCCGGCAAGACGCGGGAAGTGGCGGGCGGCGTGATCGTCGGGGCTGACGGGGCCTTCTCAGTGGTTCGACGGCAGATGCAACGCCTCGACCATTTCAATTATCAACAGTCCTACCTCGAGCACGGTTATAAGGAACTAGTCATTCCCCCCGCGGGGGACGCCGGATTTCGCATGGAAAGGAATGCCCTGCACATCTGGCCTCGTGGGGGCTACATGATGATAGCGCTGCCTAATCGTGATGGATCTTTCACCTGCACGCTGTTTTGGCCCTTTGCGGGGCCCAACTCCTTCGCTTCCCTCGAGACAGAAGCAGATGTACGGCGGTTCTTCAGCGAGCACTTCCCGGACGCCGTACCGCATATGCCCGATCTCGTCTCACAGTACTTCGACAATCCCGCGAGCTCCCTGGTGACAATCCACTGTGGGCCGTGGTACTCCGGTGACCGGGCAGTGTTGCTGGGCGACGCTTGCCACGCGGTCGTCCCGTTCTATGGCCAAGGCGCCAATGCAGCGTTTGCCGATTGCCCTATCTTGAGTGACGCCCTGAAGCAGCATGCCCCGAGTTGGCAGTTGGCGTTTGCGGAGTATTACGAGCATCGCAAACTGCATACCGACGCGCTCGCTGAGCTGGCCCTGGACAATTTCGTTGAGATGAGAGACCGAGTGGGGTCGGAACAGTTCCGCTTCAAGAAGAGGGCCGAAAAACTCCTGCACGTCCTCTTCCCTCGGTGGTTCACGCCGCTCTACAGCATGGTCACATTCTCACTGATGCCCTACGCAGACGCGGTTCGCCAGGCCAAAAGGCAGGAGGTGATGGTCAGGAGGCTGCTTGGGTTCTTGCTTCTTCTCCTGTTGATTGGAGCGGTGTGGTTATGGAGTTGACGTACGCCTCGTATCTGCGGCTCGATAAGCTCCTCGAGCTCCAGCAACCACGTTCGGAGCCACCCGAGCACGATGAGATGTTGTTCATCGTCATCCATCAGGTGTACGAGCTCTGGTTCAGGTTGCTGCTCCACGAGTTCGAGAAAGTCAAGAATGACTTCTCGAATAATGACTTGTTTGGAGCCATCCACACGTTCAAACGTGTGCGGACCATCATGAAGACGTTAGTGGGCCAACTGGACATTCTAGAGACGATGACACCGATATCGTTTCTGGCGTTTCGCGACCGGCTTGAGCATGCGTCAGGCTTCCAGTCGATGCAGTTTCGAGAGCTCGAGTTTGTGTTGGGTCTAAAGAATCGAAAGGTGCTCCAGTTCTACGGGCGCGAGACCCCTGGGTTTGAAGCCGTTGAACGACGTCTGGCAGAGCGATCGGTGGTCGATCACTTCCATGACTTCGTGGAGCAGAATGGCGGGGATATTCCTGCTGACTTGCGGGAGCGGGATGTGGCCAAAGCAACGGTTCCAAACGAGCGAGTCCAAGGTGAACTCTTGAGTCTCTATACGAAGCGGCCGGAAATGGCCATCCTGTTCGAGTTGATGACAGATTTCGATGAGGGGCAGCAGGAGTGGCGGTATCGACACGTGAAGTTGGTGGAACGGACAATCGGCAACAAGCGGGGAACCGGTGGTTCCCTTGGGGTGGACTTTCTCAAGAAGACGCTCTTTCAGCCAGTCTTTCCTGATCTCTGGGCTATTCGGCACCAGTTTTAGAACCCTGTGGGGTGCCAGCGAAATGATCTACGACATCACGCCGCCGATTTCTTCACAGCTCGCCGTATGGCCTGGCGACACACCGCCCACGCGCGAAGTACTTCTGGACATGCACGGCGGAGCGAATCTGACGCTTTCATCCTTGCATGCGACAGTGCATCTGGGCGCCCACGTGGACGCTCCCTCCCACTATGGGGCGGATGCCTCGTCGATCGAAGAAATGACGCTCGAGCGCTATCTGGGTCCGTGCCAGGTTGTTCGAGTCGATGTGGCTGCTGGCAGACGACTCACTCCAGAGATGGTCACAACGCCGCTCAAGGCAGAGCGGGTATTGTTCGCCACCGACACGTTCCCGGATCCTACCGAGTTCAACGAGGATTTTGCTGCGCTTTCGCCGGAGCTTGTTCACTTCGTCGCAGGGCAGGGGATCCGCCTCGTTGGCATCGATACACCCAGCGTCGATTTGTTCGGCTCGAAAGCTCTGGAAGCGCACAAGGCGTGTTTGGAGGAGGGCGTCGCGATTCTCGAGGGCATCGTACTCGCCGGTGTGCCGGAAGACGTCTACGAGCTCCTCGCCCTGCCGCTCAAGCTTGTGGGATTCGACGCGAGCCCGGTGCGGGCGGTGCTCCGAAAAGAGAAGTAGGAGCGTTGCCTGCAACGCCCCTGTGTCTCACTGCTTACGTCCTACTCCTCACCGCTTACGTCTACTTCTTGCTGGGCATCGTCGCCACAACCTTGAGTTCAATGGCGATGGGCGTGGGAAGCCTTGGGACTTCAACCGTCGTTCGGGCCGGTCGGTTGGCTGTGAAATGCTCGGCGTAGACCTGGTTGAACGTGGCAAAATCATCCTTGAGGTTGGTTAGGAAAGCGGTCACGTCCACGATGCGTTCCCACGAAGAACCGGCATCTTCGAGAACGGCTCGGACGTTCTCGAACACTGCGCGACACTGCCACTCGAAGTCATAGGACACGATCTCACCGTACGCGTCCGTGAGAACGCCGGGAATGTCCTTGCTGTCGCGAGTCCGGGGGCCGATCCCAGAAAGGAACAAGAGATCTCCCACCCGGCGCGCATGGGGATACGGACCGACGGGTTCTGGGGCGCGAGGGCTTATGAAATCGTCAGAGTTTTCCACGAGAATTTGCCTTCATAGCTGTACGCAAACGTTCTTGGCTTCAGTGAAGAATCTGAGGGCCTCTTCTCCTCCCTCTCGTCCGAGGCCGGAGTGCTTCATGCCACCGAAAGGCACGCGGAGGTCGCGCAGCATCCAGCAGTTGATCCAGACTGTTCCGCATGCGGTTCGATCAGCAACGCGGTGTGCGCGCGCCAAATTTTCCGTCCAGACCGAGGCCGCAAGGCCATACTGACTGTGGTTCGCGAACGACACCGCCTCGTCCTCGGTGGTGAACGGAGTGATAGTAACCACGGGGCCGAAGATCTCTTCCTGATTGACGCGACAATCGACGCTCAAATCGGTGATCACGGTAGGCTGGATGAAGTATCCGTCCTTGCAGCGCTCAACCATATCGCTGGGTGACCCGCCACCGCAAAGGATGCGCCCGCCTTCCTTCTTCGCCAAATCGATATATCCCAGGATCTTCTTCCGGTGGGCTTCGGAGGCCACCGCTCCTTGATCCGTTGCTGGCTCCAGCGGATCGCCCACGTTGAGCTTTCTGGCCTCGGCCACGAAGCGGTCGACAAAGGGCTGGTATGCTGTGTGCTCGACGAAGATTCTGGAGCCGCACAGACAGATCTGCCCCTGGTTCGAAAACGCTGACCGAAGTGCCCCATCCATTACCTGCTCCATGTCGGCGTCGGCGAAGATGATGTTTGGATTCTTCCCCCCCAATTCCAACGCTAGCTTCTTGAAGGTGGGCGCGGCCTTGCTCGCTATCTCGGCCCCCGTGGCAGTCCCACCCGTAAACGAGATGGTGTTGATCTCCGGGTGTGTCGTTATCGCGCCTCCCACCTTGGGCCCGAGTCCATGGACGATGTTCAGCACACCCGGCGGAAGGCCTGCTTCTTTACACGCTGTGGCAAGAAGCCAGGCGGTCATCGGCGTCAGCTCCGAAGGCTTAGCAACGGCCGTATTTCCCACGGCGATTGCGGGCGCAACCTTCCACGTCAGCAGGTAGAGGGGAAGGTTCCATGGCGAGATCAATCCGGCAACGCCCCTGGGGCGTCGCAAGGTATAGTTGAGCGCGACATGATCTGTGGTGTGGGATTCAGCGCTGAAGTGAAGAATTGCGGTCGCAAAAAACCGGAGATTCTGGATGGCTCTGGGAATATCCACCCTGCGTGCGAGCGCCAGCGGCTTGCCGGTGTCAACGCACTCAGCTCTTGCAAACTCGTCGAAACGACTCTCCACGAGATCAGCGATGCGAAGCAGGATTCGCGAGCGCTCTTCCGCCGGAGTCCGAGACCACGTCGGGAACGCGGCCGCTGCCGCTGTAACTGCCTGTGCCACGTCCTCATCGTCGCCGTCGGCGACCAGAGAATAAACCGCCCCCGTCGCGGGATCGACGTTATCGAGATAGTCCCCCGAAGCCGGCGGGACAAACTCTCCTGCGATAAAGTGATTGAGTCGTTCCATCCCTCAGAGACATCCCGTCCGGCCGCCGTCCACGGGTAGGCTAATCCCAGTGATGTAGGCGGCTGCAGGGCCGGCAAGAAATCCCACGGCGGCCGCGATCTCCTCTGGCTCGGCAAAACGGCCGGTTGGGATGTCGGCTCGCATCTGTTCCTCGATCACTGCTTCGGAGGTTCCAGTGGATGCCGCGCGGCTCCGGACGATCTCCCGCAATCGGTCGGTCTTCGTGGTGCCCGGAAGAACATTGTTCACCGTGATGCCGAAGGGCGCCAGCTCTCCGGCAAGTGTCTTTGCCCAACTCGCCACAGCTCCTCGCACGGTGTTGGAAACGCCTAGACCCTTGATGGGCTGTTTCACGGAGGTCGAGACGATATTGATGATCCGCCCGTAACCCGAGATTCTCATCTCCGGGAGCACTGCCTGAGCAAGAAGATGGTTACATACGAGATGCCGAGAAAAGGTTGCCGTGAACGCCTCGGTGTCGGCATCCGCAATCGCTCCACCCGGAGGCCCGCCTGTGTTGTTCAAGAGGATGTGGACCGGTTCGTGGTTGGCGAGATGTTCGTGAACGACGTCGCGGAGCGTTTTGGGGTTGTCGAAATCCACCGCGAGGTACCGATGCTGGCGCCGTGAGGCGCCGGTGGCCGGAAGGGCTTCGACGACGTGCTGCAACGCCCGGGCGTCACGGGCCAGAAGTGTCACTTCCGCTCCCAGGCGAGCGAATTCAACGGCACAGGCCCTTCCGATACCGCGACTGCCGCCGCACACGAGAGCTCGTCGTCCGGCAAGCGGCAATGAGGTGGGCAACGAGTCGCCGGAATCCTCTGTCACTCGAATCACTCCGCTATTGAAGGTGAGGCCTGCAAATGGGAACGCCTTCTGCTGATCCTACTTCGAATTCTAGCTGCGCATGTACCTGGGCACGAGGCTCGGTGACAATCACTCTTGACGAACGTGGATTGGGAGGGCAACGTCTCCACGCCACGGTGGCGGGCGGTGATGCCGGCGCATGTCCGGGGGCGGTGTCGCTATCTCCCGCCTGGCCGCTCCCTTCTCTTGGTTACCCGATTTTCAGCATGGAGGCAACTCATGTCCGTATCCCGGCCCCGAGATGCAGGCCTGATGACGGTGGCTGCCGTGTTCCTGCTGTCGATAGGTGCTGCCGCGCAGGAGCGGCCGACCGTCGAACAGTCCCCCGACCGAGGCCCCGGCGATGGTGAGGGGCCATTCGAGCGGTTGATCATCCGGGGTGCCACGGTGATCGATGGGACAGGCGCGCCGGGACAGGGCCCCATGGACATCGTGATCGAGGGGAACCGGATCACGTCAATCCAGAGCGTCGGCTCGCCTGGGGTCCCCATTCGCGAAAGCCGACGGCCGAAGGATGCCACGCGGGAGATTGACGCTCACGGAATGTACGTTCTGCCGGGCCTCATCGACCTCCACGCCCACCAGGGTGGTGTGCCGCAGGGAACCCCCGCCGAGTACGTGCACAAGCTGTGGATGGCCCACGGCGTCACTACCATCCGAGACCCAGGTTCGGGAAATGGGGTGGATTGGACACTCGAGGAGAGGGCCCGCAGCGCCCGCAACGAGATCGTTGCTCCGCGGATCTTTGCATACGTACGACCGGGATCGGGTTGGGATCGTGGTCAGATCACGACCCCTGAAGTCGCCAGAGAATATGTGCGGTGGGCGGCTGATAGGGGGGCTGACGGATTCAAGCTGGGGTCGCACGACCCCGAGATCATGGCCGCGCTCATCGACGAGGCCAAGCAACACGGCCTCGGTACCCAGGCCCACCTGGGCCAAATGGGTGTTGCGCGCATGGACGTTCTCGATGCCGCTCGGCTCGGCCTGGGCTCGATGGAGCACTGGTACGGGCTACCCGAGGCACTATTTGCAGACCGGACAGTCCAAGATTTCCCCTACGATTACAACTACAACGATGAGTACCACCGCTTCGGGCAGGCCGGACGTCTCTGGAAGCAGGCAGCCCGGCCCGGAAGCGAGAAGTGGAACACCGTCATGGACGAATTGTTGGAGTTGGGCTTCGTGCTCGACCCCACGATGACGATCTATGAGGCAAGCCGCGACATCATGCGTGCCCGCGAGGCGGAGTGGCATGACACCTACACACTTCCCTCGCTCAACAGGTTCTACACTCCCAGCCGTGAAAGCCACGGCTCATACTGGTTCAGCTGGACGACCCAGGACGAGATCGAATGGAAGCAGAATTTCCGTCTTTGGATGGTTTTCTTGAACGAGTACAAGAACCGCGGCGGCAAGGTATGCACAGGCTCAGATTCGGGCTTCATCTACAAGTTGTACGGCTTTGACTACATCCGAGAGCTTGAGCTCCTGCAGGAAGCGGGCTTTCACCCATTGGAGGTGATCAGGTCGGCTACCCTGTGTGGTGCCGAAACACTTTCCGAGCCCAAGGGCCAAGCTCCCGAGTTTGGTGTCTTGCGTTCGGGGCAACTTGCGGACCTCATCGTCGTCGAGGAGAATCCCGTTAACAATCTCAAAGTGCTTTATGGAACCGGTGCCGTATTTCTCGACGACAATACCGGCGATGTCGAGCGGCGGGGCGGCGTCAAGTATACCATCAAGGACGGCATCGTCTATGATGCCAAGCAACTGCTAGACGATGTTGCCCGAATGGTGGAGGAGGCGAAGCGGCGGGAGGCAATGGCGAGCGGAGGGACGCCATAAGGGAATTTGCCCGTCGCCGATATCCTGCAGGTCACGACGCCTGCGATCCGCGCGGTGGGGTTTGGCCTGTTGGGACTTAGCACCAATCGTGTGCGGAGACGTGAATCGGCGACTTCTCCGAAATGTGCAGTGGAATGCGGGGAGCGCGCTCCCGGTTTTCGGCGGTGCGACGCGGCGCTTCCCGCGGAAGGGCCGCCAGGATAACCTAGTGTACTCAAGTAGTGCAGACGCCACAGTCCGGGGCATGAGAAGGGGCGGCCGCCTTCGTTGGCGCCACCAGCCTCAACCGCCCACAACCCATACAGTTAGACAGTGCTCATGGTGCGTGACCTTGAGGATAGTGCTCGGCGCAGTTCTTGCAAATCTGGGCGCCGCCATTGTAGCTGAAGTCGCCCGGAGATAAGGGATATGTCGGAAGCATCCGAGCGCCGTCGCGGAGACCGACGCGTCATTCCCGATCGGCGCCGAAACGATAAGCGGACACGGTCCATCGCGATCACCTTTCCCGACCGACGAGCCCGGCGGGAGCGCCGCCTGCTACCTCGACGAGCTGGCCACGACCGTCGGCAAGTGGCCCTGCGGACGCCCCCGGCATCGAGCCGCGTAAGTGCAAGCGGAATACTCATCCGGGAATTGGTTGCGTTGCGTGAGCGTGTTGCCCAGCTAGAGCGACTACTCAGTGACCACGCCCGGATCGTGCAAGCTGCACGCGAGAGTGAGGAGCGATTCCGTGAGATAACGGAGCATGTCCCGGGCGTGCTGTGGGTATACGATTGCCGGATGGAGCGACGAGTCTATGTGAGCCCGAGCTACGAGTCGATTTGGCATCGCTCGCTCGATACGCTACTCGCCGAGCCTACCGAGTGGGTCGACGCCATCCATCCGTCGGACCGTGCGAGATTTGGCGAGGCGGTAGCGGCACTTTCCGGGGGCTCGTGGCTCGACGAAACCTATCGAATCATCTGGCCGAACGGGACGATTCGATGGATTCACGACCGCGGCGCACCCATCCCCCACGATTCCGGGGACACCCACCGCGTGGCTGGCATTGCCGAAGACATCACCCTGCGTAGAGAGCGGGATCAAATCGGGGGAGAGGCGGATCGCAGGTGGCGCGATCTGTTGCTGAACGCCCCGGATTCCGTCGCTGTACTGGATCTTGATGGCAAGATCATGTTTGCCAATCGGGCGGCGGCCGGTTTCGAGGTCGGAGCCCGGATAGGTGCAGGCCTGAACGAGTACCTGCCGCCCGATAAACAAGACTTGTTCAGCTGGGCGGTGGATACGGCCGTGAGCACTGGCGAGCCGGTGTTCGTGGAAGTGCCGCTGGCGTTGCCTGCAGGCAACAGGTGTTGGCTCCTGCGCATCACTCCCCGGAAGCAGGGCGAGCGGGTAGTAGGTTTGTTCGCCGTGGCTTCTGACCACACTGGTCGCAAAGAGCAAGAAGACGCCTCCGCAAGGGCGTGGAAGCTCGAAAGTCTGGACTTACTGGCCGGGACCGCAGCGCACGATTTCAACAACTTGCTCACCGTGATCCTTGCAAATACCGACCTTGCTCTGATGGACCTACCGCCGGAAGCACCGGCCAGGGAGCAGGTGATCGAGGTGGAGCAGGCTGCCCAAAGAGCGACCGATTTTGCCGCTCAAATTGCGAGTTGGGCGGGTCCGCAGGTGATCGAGCGTCGTCCGGTAAATCTGAGCGAGCTGATTCAGGGCATGGCACCTTCCTTGAGCGGCGCGGTGCCGTCACATGTTGGCCTCGAGTTGGCGTTGAGCCCCGATACGGATGCTGTCGAGGCCAATCCCGAGCTGCTACGGCAAATCGTCATGAACCTCGTCGTTAATGCCGTGGATGCCATTGGCTCCGAGCAGGGGGAAATCACGATTCGTACCGGTCTCATGGCTGTGGATCGTGACTTCCTCGCGACTACGCATATCGGCGCAGCGTTATCAAAAGGAGTCTACGGCCTCATTGCGATTTCTGACGAAGGGTTCGGGATGGACGCCGCGTTGCTCAACCGGGCCTGCGATCCATTCTTTACGTCGAAGCCGAATCGACGCGGTATGGGCTTGACGACGGTGCTCGGGGCAGTACGAGGTCACAACGGTGCCCTCAAGATTGAAAGTCAGCGCGGGCGTGGTACAACCGTGAACGTACTCCTGCCTCTGCGCGAGCATCTCTCAACCGAGGTAGAGCCGGCGGGCGAGCGGCGGGCGAGTACGTCAGTCAGCGAGGGTGACGGTCCCCTTGGGACGGTGTTGGTGGCAGAGGACGATGCCACGGTGCGTGCTGTTGCCAAGATGGCGCTGGAACAGGAGGGCTTCGAGGTGCTCGAGGCGGCGGACGGGCGTCAGGCAGTCTCCGCCTTCCGCGAGCACTCCGACGAGATTGACCTTGTGTTGCTTGACCTGGCCATGCCCCGCATGGGTGGCGAAGAGGCACTTCGTGAAATCCGCTCTCTGCGGTCTGACGTGGGCATTATTCTCACCAGTGGATACAGTTTGCGGGATATCAGCAAACGATTCACGAGCCAAGGCCTGGACGGCTTTCTTCAGAAACCCTATCGCCACAGCTCGCTTCTAAAAGAGGTGAATCGCGCGATGAAGAGTAAAGGTGATCGCCCCCGGTTCTGAAGCGCGCTACCCACCCGTCTCGACTGGACCGGGCGCTCCCCGTCCCGCACCAGACACACTGCTGGCCGGCAGCACCAACAAATAAACACAGCGATCTGAGGTTGGGTCACGAAGAAAACGAGTGATCTCGTAGCCCCGATCGAGATGTGAGCGGAACGCCTCTCGGGTGCTCTCCCGCCATCGCGCAGCTAAACGGGGGTCGGAGGTCTTCAGCGACTCTATATCAGATGGTATCTCGATGTACACCGGCGCGGTCAGTTGGGCGTGGTCGGGACGGACTGCTCGTAGGGCTTTGCGTCCCGGAGCTTGATTGACGATCGCGGAGTCTCCCGGAAATGAGGCGTCCCGATCCGTCCCGTGGGCACGACCTGGTGCGCCCCTAACTTCCACATCGAGCCTCCACCGTACGATGAACCGGTCAGTTCCTATGACGCTGTCCAGCATGCTCGAGTCACCCGAGCCGTACATGTCGGGCACGTATTCCGTCACAAACACACCGAGCTTCTCGAGATTGAGATAGGCGTTTCGAGCGACCAGCGGGTCAAAAGTCCAGTACATGGTGGAAACTTGGTGTTCCAAGAGTTGCGACCGCTGGAATTCCTTCAAGCGGCGTCCGATACCACGGTCGCGAAACTCCCTTCGCACGGCCAGCATGTCGGACCAGTGACAGAGTTCATCCCCTCTCCAACCCGTTAGGCCAAACACGAAGCCCAGCAGCTGGCCTGATCCGTCAAAGGCTCCGGCAGCGACTCCTCCCAGCTGTTGGCTGACCTTGAGGACAGCTGGAGGTACGCACTCTTCAGGGCTTGCCCAGGTCTCGATCTGCAGGGCGACGCATTCGCGATACTCCTCCGGCGTCTCAAGCGGGCGAATCTCCAGATTCGGTAGCGGTCGGGGAGGTGAGGCAGCGGGCGGCGGTGGCGGGGGGGGCATTGGCCTCGTCTGGTGCCGTTGGGGTTTTCTGACGTTACGAATGGGAGTCGGGGGGGACAAGTCGATCGGGGTCGGAAACGGCGGTCAGGGATAGCTACTATTTCTATAGTTGACAGTCATAATTGGACCCCATAGCTTCGACTACCTCGCCCGTAGAGGCTTGGAATCGCCTCAGCTCTGGATGTGACCCCTGGATATCGTGTTCACTGACCGCGAACTCGACGTGATGGGTGTGTTGTGGGATCTCGGTTCCGCCACGGTTTCCGAGGTCCGCGACCGGCTCCAGGACGGCCTGGCGTATACGACGGTGCTCACGGTGCTCCAGAAACTGGAGCAAAAGGGCCATGTAAGACACGAAGAGCAGGGCAGGGCGTACCGATACTACAGTCTGGTGGGACGTGAGGTGGCTGGGCGTTGTGCCCTGAGGAAGATCGCTGCAAAGGTGTTTGGGGGCTCACGCGAGCGGATGATGGGTGAGCTGGTGTCGGATCCGGAACTCTCTGATGAGATGCTGCACCGTATGCGCGAGGTGCTAAACGACTGCTTGGAAGAGCGCCGCAAATGAGGGCCAGTGCTGCGAACATCTCTTGAGGGAAAGCCGCGACGGGCTAGAAAAAAAGAACGTCGGTCGGTTGGGCAACCTGCCACTAGGCCAGGTCCTCGCTGGAGGGGACGAAGCGGGTCCACGCACTGCCCGGCTCAACCGACCGAAGTTCTCTAACGATTGAAAATAAGGCTTTTTGCGGCCGATGGCGAGACCCCGAGACACGGCACGCAGGCCTTCAATTTGACGACTGGCGCCGGTGAAATCGGTCATTAAAAGGAAGCGGTCGATGAGATTAAAAGTTTGTGGTGGTGTTGCCGCCGGCCTGCTTGCAGCAACGGCGCTCGCGGAGGCCCAAACTCCGACGCGGATCAACGTGCGCGTGGTGTCACACGACGCCAAGATCATCGGCAGCGGCGTCGGAGGGGCCCGAGTCATCGTTAGGGATCCGGCAACTGGCCGGATTCTGGCGGAGGGGACGCAAGAAGGGGGCACTGGAGACACCCAGGCCATTCTCGTCAAGCCGGTGGCGCGGGGGGAGAGTATCTACGCCACCGCAGGCGCGGCTGTGGTGACCGTTACCATCGACCTCGACCGGCCCAAGGTGCTCGAGTTTATCGGCGAGGGCCCGCTGGGATACGAGCACGCGATTCAGCGAGCGGTCAAACAGATGCTCGTCGTTCCAGGCGAGGACATTCTCGGCGACGGAGTGGTCCTCGAGCTGCATGGCTTCATCGTGGAGCTGCTCGAGCCCGCGGCCCCGCCGGTGGCGGGGAGGGGATCCGTCGAGGTGCTGGCACGGGTTCGGATGATGTGCGGTTGCCCTCACACTCCGGGCGGGGTCTGGGACGCGAATCGGGTCGCAGTTACCGCGCGACTTTATCGGGGGGGCGAGCTGCTGCTGAGCGAGCCGCTGTCGTACGCCGGGGAGCCAAACATGTTCCGTGGCTCGGTGCCTTTGGCGGAAACGACGAGCGCGAGCCTGCTGGTGGTTGTGGCGAGCGATCCGGACCGCGTGAACTTCGGAATCAGCCCTCCGCG
>JBDHDY010000020.1:0-14049 GCA_039591275.1 Gemmatimonadota bacterium
GGTAGTGACCTCTGTGACCTCTGTGGCAAAAACGCCGTTCACTGGCTGTCCCTTGCTCACTAACAAATAGCCACCAGAAGCTCGCTGATGGATTCGAACAAAGACCACGGCAGCATACCGCCCGAAGCCTGGCGGCCGGCGGCGAAGCTTGCCAAGTCACTCTCCGGTCCTGTCGAACGTTTCATGCACGTCGAGGCGTCGAGTGGCATCGTGCTGCTCGTCGCTGCAGTAGTCGCGCTCGTCTGGGCAAACTCTCCGTGGGGCGACAGCTATGCTCACCTCTGGGAGACACCGTTCACGGTTGGCTTCGGGAGCTTGGTCGTAGAGGAGTCGCTACACTTCTGGATCAACGACCTCCTGATGGCGATCTTCTTCCTCGTCGTCGGTTTGGAGATCAAGAGGGAGATCGTCGAGGGTGCGCTGTCGGACATCAAGCAAGCTGCCCTCCCCATAGCAGCCGCAATCGGCGGGATGATCGTTCCTGCCGTCATCTTTGCCGCATTAAATGCCTCCGGCCCGGGAAGTCGCGGTTGGGGCGTCCCGATGGCGACAGACATCGCATTTGCGGTAGGAGTGTTGACGTTACTCGGCAAGCGCGTCCCGGCGGCACTGCGCGTGCTCTTGCTGGCTCTCGCAATCATCGATGACATCGGTGCGATCCTCGTCATCGCGATCTTTTACTCGTCCGGCATCCAGCTCGGCGGCCTCATTGTGATTGGCATCGGTCTGCTGATCCTGCTGCTTCTCCTAGGCATGGGGATCCGGCCGGGTTTTTCTTACGTCATACCATCCCTCGTCATCTGGGCAGGCATGCTGCAGCTAGGCGTTCATCCCACGATCGCCGGGGTGATGGTCGGGCTATTAGCGCCCGTCAAGCGCTGGTTTGGTTCGGAGGGATTCCTCAGAGTTGCACATGAAGCGCTCGAGGATTTCCGGCAGAGCATGTTGGACCCCAACCAAGGCGATCACGAGTTGATGGAGCCTTTGAGCCGTCTTCAGACGGCAGGACGTGAAGCCCTCTCTCCTGCGTACCGCCTGCAAACGGCGCTTCACCCGTGGGTGGCGTTCGCCATCATGCCGCTTTTCGCCCTTGCAAACGCAGGTGTAAGGCTCGGGGAGATTGAGTTCGGCGATCCCGCGGGGCTTGCCGTGTTGCTCGGAGTCGGGTTGGGTCTCGCTCTGGGCAAGCCGCTCGGGATCTTCGGATTCAGCTGGCTTTCGGTCAAGCTAGGACTCTGCGCGCTACCGCCGGGCGTCAACTGGAGAGGGATCTTCGTCATAGGTGCGGCCGGCGGCATCGGATTCACGATGGCAATCTTCATTGCCGAGCTTGCCTTCCCCGGCACGGGTCTGCTCGGCATGGGGAAGCTGGCCGTCTTGCTCGGAACCGGAACAGCGGTACTTGTTGCGCTCCTGGCCGGCAGCTTCTTCCTGGGCCGAGAACAGGCCAAGCAGGTGGAGCACATCACGGCCAGCGAGTTGGAGTCAACACCGGAGTACTGGACCGTGGGCGGGTTTCATTGATACGGCTTTCAGCTGCCGGCGGCCAGCGGCCGGCTGCCGGCGTTAGTTGTGGAGATTCACTTGGCAGGCAGTGTCGCCGCCCGCGCCCCCTTCGACAAGCTCAGGACAGGCTTCGAGACGCGTTGCTACGCAACGCTCCTCAGGGACGCGGCAGGTAGATTCGGCGTTGAAGACCTCGGCTATGGGCGGTATGCGTACCCGGTACAACTAACAACGAAGAGCTGGCAGCTGGCAGCCGGTGGCTGGCAGCTATCTTTTGAAATACCTCCCATCAAACACCACACTCCAGCTCTCCCCGCCATCTGGCGACTGTTCCCAGAGCTGCCGCACCGTATCGGCCGCCAGGGGCTCCCACGTGATGCGGTGATGAACCGTTGCGCCGCCCCGGCCGACTCTCGTGCCCGAGAGAACCATCTTGCCACCCTCGAGCCCACCGTCCAGCAACAGCAACATCCCATCGTTGCTCACCCACGTTTGATGCCACTTGCCCGTGGTGAGGTCGTAGATGTTGAAGCTCGTGCCCGTGCCGCCCCGTGCACCCTGCCAGTTCTCCTGCAGCACACATTGACCCTCGATCTTCTCGATCCGGTTGGTACCGGCCAAGTTGCCGTCAGGTGTGCGCACTTCCCACTCGCCGATCCAGAAATCGAACTGACGGTAGTGTGAGCTCGAGCAGCTCGCCGGCTGAGTCGGGGTCTGCCCCAGCACCGGCGCCGCCACTCCGAGCGACAGCAGCAACCCAAGGATGTAGACTGACCGTTCACCAAACACACTCATTAGTACCTCCGAGTCGTTACAGCAAAAAGGGGCCACAGATTCACGCAGATAAGCGCAGATTTTTGAGAGTATTCAACAGAGTTTCTTGTGTGAGGTGGGGTGGAAATCTGTGTTCATCAGCGTTAATCTGTGGCTTGACCAAATTGTACCAAGCCTGTCAAACTTGCGCAGCCCGTGGCCCCCGTCATCTCTCCTTCTTAGATTCACTCACAACTCTAATTGGACAATCCATGGTACGATACCAGATGAGTGCCATCCTGCCGCTGATCCTCAGCTGCTGTGTCACGCCCGGCACTCTCGAAGCGCAGGTGCAGCTCCACCCGAGCAGGGTCTCACCGGCAGCCTGGGAGCGATTTGCGCTCCGCGTCGTCAATCAAACTGACACGGCGACGGTAGCGGTGCGCGTGTCGATACCGGAGAAGGTCGCAGTGCTGGGCGTTGAGCCTCTAGAGGGCTGGGCGTTCGAGATCATTCCCGCCACCGATTCGACGCCGCAAGCCGTAGAGTGGTCCGGTGATTCACTGCTGGTCGGAGAGTTTCGCGAGTTCGCCTTCTTGGGCCGGCTCGCTGGAGACGCGCAAAAGAGAGAACTCGTTTTCCCGGTACGCCTTACCAAGGCCAACGGTTCAGTCGTCGAGTGGACCCGCGGTCGTCGCGGCGCCGGGCTACCACCGGTGGTGAACGTGGTGGGTGGAGCGGCCATCACTGTGTGGGGAGCGGTGGGTCTCGCCGGGGGAGCCGTGGGAATTGCGATTCTGGCGTTGGCGCTCGCTATTGCGGCCCGTAAATCATCGTCCTGACCCATCATCGGCAGGCCCGTCCATATTAGCCACAGATGAACGCTGATGGACGCAGATTACCAGCCTGCCCCAGGAGCACATTTGGCGGATACGGGTTTGCTACTCGCTTTACCGTTTTCAGCGCTAATCTGTGTTCTTCTGCGTGATCTGTGGCCCGCGCTCATCTGCGCCCTTCCGCCGCTGGAACCACCATACACCGATCACGATTCCGGCAAACGCAATGGGTGTAAACGCCATCAGCGCTCCCGCCCAAAACATGCTCGTCGAAAGAGGGTCCATTACTTGTCCGGGTGGAGAAACCGGTTCAAGTTCCGCAGGTAATAGCTCAGACCTAAAGCGGCTAGGGCGAATGAGACTCCGAGCACGAGCAGCACAACGTTGCCGTTGCCCCAATAGGTGGAGAGCATCCAGATACCGAGACCTGCACAGAAGATAATGGCGGTGCCGATGAGGAATCGGTGAAAAGCGATCATACGATGCGATCGGCTCCCATTACGATTAGCAGGATGGGCAAGTAAGCCAGCGACGCGCGGAAGAGCCGGCGGGCGTTTGCGGCCGTAGCGCTCCGCATGGCGGCCACGCTAGCCAACAAAAACCACACCGAGAGAGCAGCTGCACCCAGGAAATACACCGACCCGGCCATGCCAAGCAACGTCGGTGCCAGGCTCACGGGCATCAATGCCGCAGCGTACAGCGTAGAGTACATGAATGTCCCACGGCCGTCCGGATCGTTCACGGAAACCATGCGCAGGCCTGCTCTGGCGTAGTCATCACGATACATCCACCCCAGAGCGAGAAAGTGGGGCATCTGCCAGAGGAACAGGATCCAGAACAGCACCCACATCTCGGGGCTCACGCTACCGGTGGCAGCCGTCCACCCTCCCACGATAGGGAGTGCACCCGGCACCGCGCCGATCAACGTGGCAAGGGTCGTGCGCCGCTTGAGCGGCGTGTAGAGGAACACGTATGAGACGAGCGTCGCGGCGGCGAGCGATGCAGTCAGGGTATTTACGAACGCCCCGAGATACATTACGCCCCCCACTCCACAAGCCCAGGCAAACACCGACGCGGCAGCCACACTGAGCCTGCCCGCAGGCATGGGACGCAGGCGCGTGCGCCGCATCAGCACGTCAACGTCCCGCTCCCAGATCTGGTTGAGCGCATTCGTGCCGGCCGCAACGAGAACCGTGCCCAGCAAGACATGAAAGAGCGTGAGGCTGCCGGACAGCGGCGGACCGGCCATCCAAAACCCGGCCGCCGCCGTGAGCATCACGAGCACGACGATGCGGGGCTTCGTGAGCTCCACGAAATCCGACGGTTGGGAACGGTTGAGAGCGACAGCTACCACACGAACTCGGTCAACACGGCGATGACGATGATGACGGTCAGGGGGAGCGGTGCGATGGCAAAGATCCGCATCCTATTCCCCTCGAACCGCAGGTGCATGAAGTACAGGGCCACCAACAGCGCCTTCCAGACGGCCAATCCGATCAGCAACAAGATGATAACTTGCTTGGACCATGGAAGGAACGCTACCCCAAGCTCGACCAGGGTGAGGGCGGCCAGACCCACCCAAATCCCCATGTAGTTCGGACGCTTGTGCTGTGCTGCTTCGCTCATGCCACCCCCGTCGACTCAGATCAGGTAAACGATGGTGAAGAGGATGATCCACACGAGATCTACGAAGTGCCAGTAGAGTCCAATCACCTCGACACCCCGGTGATCCGTCGCAGAGTACTTGCCACGGAATGCCTTCCAGGTGACGAAGATCATGCAGATGACGCCCATGGTCACGTGGAACCCGTGGAAACCGGTCATCGTGTAGAACGTGGATCCGTAGATGCCCACTGAGGCCGGAAGTTCTCCCGCCGCTGCCCTCTCGGCCAGTTCGCTGCCCTCGCGGTATCCGCTCGGAACAAAGCCGTGATGAACGAGTTGACTGTACTCGAACACCTGGACACCGACGAACGCCGCGCCGATGAGCACGGTGGCAACGAGATAGAGCTTCAAACGCTGTTGGTCGCCGTCCTGCGCCGCCGCGAACGCCTTGACCATGGTCATACTGCTGCAGATCAGCAGGAACGTATTCACCGCGGTGACGGGAATGTTCAGGATCGCTCCGGGAGCCGTCCATGCATCGGGACTCCCGAACCGAAGGATGATGTACGAACCGATCAAAGCCGTGAAGAACATCACCTCCGATCCCAAGAAGATCCACATGCCCAGCTTCTCGTTGTAGACGTCGGCGCCGACTTCTCTCTTCGCCGGAGGCTGCATTACAGCCGCATGTGCCATCTCAATCCTCCTCAGTGGCCGGCCGCCTGGGCCGGTTCGGGGTCGGAGTCGAGTTTCTTGTTTTGCGGGAGGAAGTCCTCCTCCACCAACGGCGAGCTGAACTCATAGGGGCCGCGATAGACGGTCGGTGTTTCCGTGAAGTTTCCGTGCGGAGGAGGAGACGGGACCGTCCACTCGAGCCCGTTGTCGTCCCAGGGATTCTCCGGTGCCTTCTCACCCTTGAACCAACTCAGTATGAAGTTGAGCGCAAACGGGATCTGCGAGAGCACCAACAGGAATACGCTGACCGAGATAAACTGGTTCACCGGCTGAAGCGGCTGCAGAAATTCGTACTGCGTCGGATCGTAGATCCGGCGCATGTGTCCCGCGACCCCCAGGCTGTGCATCGGGAAGAACGCCAGGTTGAAGAAAATGAACGTGAGGGCGAAGTGCACCTTGCCCCAGAACTCGCTCATCATGCGTCCGAACATCTTCGGGTACCAAAATGTGATCGCACCGAAGATCGCAAACAGGCTGCCGCCAAAGAGCACGTAGTGGATATGGGCCACGATGAAGTAGGTGTCGTGGATGTAGATGTCAAACGTATTCGAAGCCATGAACACGCCACTCAACCCGCCGATCACGAACATGGCGACAAAGGCCGTTGCGTGCAGCATGGGAACGTGGAACCGAATGTTCCCTCGCCACATCGTGCCCATCCAGTTGAACGTCTTGATCGCTGACGGCACCGCGATGAACAGCGTCGAGATCATGAACGTCGTGCCCAGCGTGGGATTCATCCCGCTTTGGAACATATGGTGACCCCACACAACCCACCCGAGAAACCCGATTGAGATAATGGCGTACACCATGGAGTGGTAGCCGAAGATCGGTTTCCGGGATGCATTGGCGATGATGTCCGACGCGAAACCCATCGCTGGCAGGATCAGGATGTAGACCTCTGGGTGGCCGAAGTACCAGAACAAGTGTTGCCACAACAGGGGCTGGCCGCCGTCCAGCGCATCGAAGAAATGCGTCCCGATCGTCTGATCGAAGAACAGCATGATCGCGGCGCCCGAGAGAATCGGGATCGCCAGCAGCACCAGGATGGATGTGACGAAAAGCGCCCAGATCGACAACGGCATTCGAAACCACGTCATCCCCGGTGCGCGCATGTTAACCACGGTGGTGATGTAGTTTGTGGCACCGAGAATCGATGACAGGCCGAGGACGGTGAGGCTCAGTAGCCAGAGCTGTTGACCGGTGCTCACCCCCGTCCACTCCGGATTCGCGGAGAGCGGCGCATACACCGTCCAACCGGCGGCCGCGTGGCCCCCCTCGACGAAGAAACCGGCCATTATCAGGATACCCGCGGGCACAGCTATCCAAAATGACGCCATGTTGAGCCGCGGAAACGCCATATCCGGCGCGCCTAGCTTTAGCGGGATCAGATAGTTGCCGTACACACCCACGAGCAGCGGCATGATGGCGAAGAACACCATGATCGTGCCATGCATGGTTACAAGGGAGTTGTAGAACTCAGGAAGGAGGAACCCTCCAGGTGCCATGGTCTCAGGCAGTACGGCACCGCCGGGCATGGACGTGTCCGGGAATCCTAGCTGCCAGCGGATCATCGCCGCCAATATTCCCCCGACTAGGAGGAAAAACAGGCTCACCAGCAAGAACTGGATGCCGATGATCTTGTGATCCGTCGAGAAGATATATTTCCGGATGAACGAAAGCTCATGCCCGCCCGCATGGGTTGCTTCGTCGAGGGGAACAGCCGCAGTCGCCATTTAACCTTCCTTATCTAAGAGCCGTCGTAGTCATCTGTTCAGCCAACCACCGGTCATAGTCTTCCTGCGAGTGAACCGTGACCGTTGCCCCCATTCGGTAATGACCCAAGCCGCACAACTCGGCGCAGGCCACATCGAAGTCGCCGGTCTCGGTTGCCTCGAACCACACGACCGTCTCCATGCCAGGGACGATATCCTGTTTCACGCGGAAGGCACGCACAAAGAACGAGTGGATGACATCCTCTGAGGACATCCGCAGCTCCACGGGTCGATTCACCGGTATGTGCAACTGATTGCGCACGCTGAAGTCATCCGCCGTCCCCAGCTGAGCATCCTGACCGGCATATGCGAAGTGCCACTCGAACTGCTGGGCGGTGACACCGTAAGTGATCGCGTTCGGGGGAACGCTGTTCCTCCCCTTCACATCACTCCACACCGCGCCGCTCAACACACCGATCAAGACGACTGTGACCGCCGGGATCGCGGTCCATATGACTTCGGCCTTGACGTTGCCGTGCGTGTAATGCGCCTTTTGCCCCGGACGGGCCCGATACTTGATGATGAACCAAATCAGCCCCGCCTCCACGACCACAAAGGCGATCCCGGTGATCACCAGGATGAGGTAATAGATGAAGTCAATGCGCCCCGCAAATTCGGACGCGCTCGGAGGAAGTATCCAGCTCATACGGTCTCCTCAGGAGCTGAACGTGAATTCGACGGTGGCCGAACCGTCGGCACCAATAGTGGCCTCTCCGGTCTGCGTGCCCAGTGTCTCGTGCCACGCCTCGAGTTGATAGGTGCCTGCCGGCAAGCCACTGATGGTGAACGAGCCGTCGTCACCGGACGTTGCGAAGTATGGATGCTCCACGACGCCGATGAATGCGTTCATCCAGCCGTGGACGTTGCACTCCATGGGAACCATGATCTCGGGCGTGTTGAAGGTTCGGCTGGTGGTCATGCCCGCCCGAGGCTGGCTGATGTTGAATCCCCGGTTCTCAGTCGGTACCGCTTTGATGTTGTGAAGCAGCGGATCGCTGTTCTGAATCTCGAGTGTCTGACCCACCATCACCCCGACCACACGGGGCGCGTAGAGGCAACCATCCTGATCTAGCGTCGCAGGACCAGCCGGCATCGGATACGGCCCAGCTGGCAACCCACCGACCACACGAACAAACACGTTGGCGAGGTTGCCGTCATTCACCACCACTACGGGATCAACCGGCGAGCCGCCGTGCTTCTCCACGCACTGTGGCTCCTCTCCCATATCGATAGTGGGATTGGCCGGCGCTGTGCCAGTGAAGCTCACACTACCGGAGATGGATCCACTTCCGAGAGGCGCAATCGAAGCTGCGGCACCTCCATCCCCGCCGTCACCTGCCTCGCCACCACCACAGGCCAGAGCAAGAAACACCGAGATTGTCATCAGACGTCTCATGATACCTCCACGTTAGAGCGGTTACGCTCCTCGTTCGCGTTGTTGTGCTCGCCGCACGACCAACATGCCCAGCGCGGCGGTCAAGAGCGCAGCAATCAGCGGCGCGACATATACGCTGGGTGGTGTTGGTACATCGAGATAGATGGAATACCAGGCGCTCACTGCGCCCCGGATATGATCTTCACCGCTCGTTCCGTCAGCGGCGAAAAAGCCGATGGGTATCGGTCGGCCCGTCACCAAGGTAAGGGCCTGAGTGGAATCGACGGGTGCCAAAGGCCGCGTGAAGGTGAGCTGCCATTCCCCGTCGGCGAAGGCCGCGGCGTGAGTGAGCTCCGAAGCTCCACTGGAGGCCGAGAACGTACCCAGCCCCGCCGCAGTACCCTCATGAATTTCATCCGGCGAGCTCGTCCACTGCAGCGCGTACACCGGCCGCTGAGAGCCGCCGGCCAAAAAGTACGGGAGTTCGAGTCCCTCCGTAAGACGCAGGGGGAATTGCACTCCCATACGATCCGGCCCCTGCTCGCTCATGTGCGGGCCATCTACATCAGTCATCGCCTGAACTACACCCTGGAAATAGATGTCCCAGTCAGCATCCGGACTGGCGGTTTGATCGTGCCATGTCAGCTTCACCGCCAGGCTCTCTCCGTTGTGGAGAGCTTGCACCCAAATCCCGTCGACGGCCGGTGCAAACCAGCGGGGTTTCACAATAATCTGTCCGACGAGGGGGACGTAGTACGGCTCCGCCTGCTCCCACGCGGCATCCTGCGGTGCTGCCGGCAAATTTCCTTCGATCCTCGCTGCACGGATGACATCGCGCACAGCCGGAGGCTCTTCGGGGGAAAGGCTCCTCACATATTGCGCCGTGCGCCACAGTTGTTCCTCTGTGATGAACTCCGCTTCGATGGCATCGCTCTGTGACGGCATCGGCGTGCCGTCGAGCCCGGTGCGGAGGCGCATATAGATGTCCTCCACCGAGCCGCCGCCATTGAAGTTCCAGTTCTCGCTGAGATCTGCTGGACGGATCGGAAAACCCCAGTCATCGGTCTGCTCGGGCGCCGAAGTCCCATCGCCGCGCCCGCCGTCACCATGACATCTAACGCACTCGAGGTCCTGCTCGAACAGGCGTCGTCCTTCGGCTAAGCCTTCGTCGGTCACACGCGGTGCCCGACCGATTGAAATAGGTTGCGGAGCTTCGTCCTCGAAGAACCGAGAAAAGCTCTTGATATGCGCCACCACGTCGTCGCGCTCACTGCCGCTCAGGCGATCCTCCCAACCCGGCATGGTAGTGCCAGGCATGCCCCGATCGATGACGCGGCGCAAGTCGTCATCCGTGGGGAGCTCTCCACTTGCCGTGGTGCGTATCTGATAAACCGCACCGGTGAAGTCACGCGGCCTGGGAAGCATAAAAGCCGCCGCTTCTCCGTCACCTGCGCCCGTCTCACCATGGCAACCCGCGCACCATTGGTCGTAGAGGGCTTTGCCCCGCTCCACGTCCTGCGCGGAGAGGGAGGCGGGAGGCGGGAGGAGTACTATCGCTGCAACAGCTGCGAACGCCACTCGAACACGCACCTTGGAAAATGCTCCTCCCTCCCCCCTCCTCCCTCCTCCTTCCCGCCTATTCACCGTCACCCCCCTCGCCTTCCGCTTCCTCCCACGTCCTCGGCTCTAGCCCGCTCTGTTCGTACAGGAAGATGATGACAGCCCAAATCTCATCTTCGCTCAGGTAGTCCTCCCAGGCGGGCATTGCCGAATTCCACGGCGTACCTTCCCGCGGTAGACCCGGGCCGCCTTCGGCAATACGCCAGAACAGGAAACTCTCCTGCAACTGGTCGATTGTTCCTGCGTCCACAAGGGAAAGTGGAACTGGGTTTAACCCATGAGCAAAGTGGCCCTGCCCGTCCAGCAGATCACCGTGACAGGGCATGCAGTTCTGGTAGTAGATCCGGCGGCCGGTCAGATAGTGTTCCTCCATAGAGCCGCGGTGCCTCAGGGGGTTCTCGAGCCCTGTGATCGAGATGCTCCTGCCTTGAAACGTGATGCTGCCGGGCGGTGCTGGGTGCACGGATCGGAGGGATGCCGTGGCGCCTATCTTTGGACGAGCCTGGTTGAACGTCGCGACACCAATCACCAAAGGAATCGCAGTGAGTAATACTCCGCGCAACACGCGCTTGTCATCATCAACCAGTGTCGCCTGGATTGGCTCTTTGAAACGTCGCCACCGTTCCTCGTTATCGCTCACGTAGATCATGATCCCGACCAACGCGCACAGTGTGAACTGGAGAACCACACTGTTCGGAACGGGGGCACTTCCCGGAAGCAGCGGAATAACGAAATCGAAGAACACGTACGATCCAACGAGGAGCAGGATCGCGTGGCCGAGTGGGTGCTTCAATGCCTCGATGATCCTGTTCATCATTTCCGTTCCGCTAAGAATTGAACGATCACTTCGAGCTGCTGTGCAGAGAGCTTCTGGCCCATGTCAGCCGGCATTGTGCCGGCAAACGCTTCGAAACCCGCCGCCGTCTCCGCGTTGGGGTCGAGAATCCCGACCCGGATCTCGTCGGCTGTCATTCTCGATCCCATTCCGTCAAACGAAGGGCCAATAGGCGGGCCCGCGCCGTTGATAGCGTGGCAGCCGATGCATGCATTCTCGGTGAGGAGCTGCATCGGATCGGTGGTGCCGCTGAACGATGCTGCAGTCGCCCCCGGAGCAGGTGTCGCCGCTCCAGTGGAGGAGGGCGTCGATATGTCGCTGGCGCTCACCGTAACCTGTCCACCCTGGCTCTCTAGGAACGCAACGAGAGCCCAAATCTGCTCTTCGGAGAGTTGGCGCCGCGCATCCGGCATGATGCCCGTGAAACCGTCTACGAGGTGGGCGTTCGGCTCAGTCAGCGCTTCATATAGGTAAGCCTTGCAGTCGAGGCTCGTACGGATTCCACAACGCTGTCCAATCGTTCCTTCACCGGCGTGGTCAGTGAGAAGGTTGGGGGCGCGCGTGCCAAGGCCGTGACAGGCGACGCACGCTCCGGCACCGTTGTAGAGATCTTCCCCAGCCGCAACGAGAACCTCCGGAGTAACCCCCGCACTCAAGTCGAGTTCCTCGGGCACCTCCGACTCCAACTGCGGAATCATCTGTGCCACGACCGTATAGAACACGATCACCGACAAACTGACCGCCAGTACCTTGAGGTTGGTCTTCCACATGCTCAACTCCCCGTAGCCGGCTGCGGCTTGCTCACCGCGCGCTCCGCCAAGCCTCCGAGCCAGAAGATAAAGGCGACCAGCCCTAGGAAAACGACGACGCATACACTAATCAGGTTGGCCGCGTATCCCAGCGCCGGGGTGGCCGCGAAGTTACTCGTATCACGCATGACTTCCCACACGTGCCAATGTTGGCGAATGCCGCTCCTCGCGAATCCCATCAAGCCCATGAGCCACGTGAAAGTGACCGCGAGAACGAAAAGGGCATACTGAGATCGCTCTGGCATTTCACCCCAGCGGATCGCACCCCGCGATTTGGCGCCGCGCAGCATGAAGACGTCAATCACGGTTACGCCGACAATGCAGGCCAATACGGTGAGCACTTGATAGACGCTGAACCCGATTCGTACGATGGTCGGAACGAAATAGCCGTAGATGCCGTACCCCAGCAGCACGACCGACGAGAGAACGAACATGGCGGTCTGAATCTGCGTTCCGACCTTCGCCCAGGACACAGTAGGCAGCTGATTGGCACGCCGGTACATCAGGAATGACAGGAATGTCGTTAGGATCATGAAGTTGACGGCTGTGTTCTTGCCGCTCATGAGGCCGAGCACGCCGAGAAGCGGATGCCGACTTCCCCCCATCGCCGCAAACTCGTTGCGGCTGGCGATCAGGGTGTTGGGCGTTCCCCAGACAATCCAACAGATCACCAACACGAGGAGCATCCACTTCGTGTACGGCATGAAACGCTCGGCACCTGGGATGCGTCCCATTCCGGTCCAGAGGTAGTAATTGGCAGCTAGGAAGAGGACGCCGATGAGTATTGCCTGGACGATCCACAACCAGCTCATGAAGCCACCCATCATCGTGATGCCCATTTGCTGGTTGTACTCATAGATCTCACGTCCGAACCAATATCCCGCGAACGGAAGTAGAATGAACGTCGAGATGGCTATGAACGTGCCGACATATCCCATCCAATCGTAGTGCGCGCGCTCGTCTGCAGTCTTGGCCGACAAGAACCGGTACGCAGCATACGCTGCGACAATAGAGCCGCCGAACACGGCATTCGCGATGAGTCGGTGAATGTTGATAGGGATCCATGTGGCGTTGGCGATGGCATTCCACAGGCCAACCCCCTCCGGCAGCCCTTGGATTGTCACTCCTTCTGGCGGCGACATCATGTAGCTGAGCCAGCCGTTGGCTATGAACATGACGATGGTGCCCCAGACATTGAGCAGAATGCCTAGGCCCCAGTGCCCCCACTTGGCGCGTCCGATCTTCCAGCGGTCCCAGCCGTAGTAATAGAGGTATAGTGTGAACGACTCGACGAAGAACAGCCCGGCATAGATCCACATGGAGAGGCTGAAGATCTCAGCCATGTGGCCCCAGAACGCGGGATACAGCGTGCTCAAGAAGAACAGGAGTAGGCCGCCCCACAGTGCCGTCGCACTATAGGCAAACACCAAAAGGCGGGTGAACTCCTTGGAGAGTTTATCATACCTGGTGTCCTTGCCGACGATGCCGATGAGCTCGGTGATCACTGCGAACATCGGCACGCCTAGGACGAAGGCCGCAAACATGAGGTGCACTTGGGCGGCGATCCACACCGCGCCGCGACCACCAATGCCGGGGAAGCTTCCGTAGGCGCCACTCGTGTCTGCAGCTGCCTGGAGTAGTGTCAGAGCGTCAATCATCGCGCATGAAGAACGGGGTTCGTTTGGAGAAATCGATCGGCATGGCTCGTCTCACCTCCTGCATCATCTCTGCAGTAACTTCGGTCTTCCCCTGACCTCTCGCGTAATCTTCGAGTCGCTTCACCACAACGCCGCGCACGAACGACGGCACTCGTTGTATTCGCTCCTGCGCTTCCGGGGTCCAACTCAGCTCGGCGGTCACGGACATTCCGTACGTAACCTCCCGGCTGGGATCCACCAACGGCTCCCCTTCCACAGGCTCGTAAGAGCATCCCCCGTCTTGCGCCAAGTAATCGCCTTCCGTCGCATACGCTCGGGCACGACACCCGCCGCAAAGCTTACGGTACGAGCAGCAACCGCACTTACCCCCGAGTTCGCCGCTGCGGAGGTCATGAAACAACTCCGCGTCCCTCCACACGTCCGCAAATGACTGCTTCCGAAGATCTCCCGCTGTGACCGGTAGATACGGGCATGCTGTCAGCTTGCCGTCTGGCGTCACGCGGCAATACTGCACTCCGCAGGGGCAGCGCGTGCCGTAGTTC
>JBDHDY010000021.1:0-14744 GCA_039591275.1 Gemmatimonadota bacterium
AGCGTGTTGTGATCGCTAGGATCGACGAACACGTCTGAGTAGTAGAACGGCCGGAAGTTCAGATTACGATCGTCATTCACCATCTCCCAGTGCTCACCGTAGTCCTCCGAGCGAAACAGCGTTCCGGCGGTCGGATACTCGGTGATCATGTAGACGATGTTGGGCCGCGACTGGGCAACGCTGATCCCGATCCGGGCCATGGGCTCGTCTGGGGTGTTGGTGATCTTCTTCCAGCTGTCTCCGCCGTCGCGGGAGACGTACAGGGCCGTCTCGCGACCGCCGTCAGTGAAATGCCACGGCCGGCGACGGAAGGTCCACATACCGGCATAGACGTTCCGCGGGTTGGAGAGATCCATATCCAGGTCGGAACAGCCGGTGTCCTGGTCGATATACAGAACCTTGGTCCAGGTAGCACCTGCGTCGGTGGTCTTGAAGACGCCTCTTTCCTCGTTGGGTCCCCACTCATGTCCGAGGGCGCAGACTAGCGCCACGTCAGGATCTCGTGGGTCGACGGCGACACGTCTGATACGCTCCGTATCATCCAACCCCAGGTGAGTCCACGTGCTCCCACCGTCGGTGGACCGCCACACGCCGAGGCCGTACGAGACTGAGTTTCGGGGATCGGCCTCGCCCGAGCCCAGCCAGATCACGTTGTGGTCCGACGGGGCTACAGCAAGCGCTCCCACGGAGTATGACTTCTCGTCCTGCCACTGTCCTTCGAAAGTTGTGCCGCCGTTGGTGGTCTTAAACACCCCACCATCGGCGCCACCGAACCAAAAGGTCCGCGGATCACCGGGGATCCCGACGATGTCCGATACCCGACCGCCCATGTTGACCGGTCCGATATGTCGCCACTCGAGCTTCTTCAGGGCGCCGGCAATGGCTTCCGAGTCCTGCGCCACCGTCGGTGCGGCCGTAAGGACGGCGATCGCCAGGTTCACTGCGAGCAAACGGGTCACTATATGCATTGCTCCTCCTGTTTGTTCTAAGCGCCACGGGTCCCTAGGGTTGCTCCCGTGCGTTTCAACAGCACCACGGTCTCACCAAACGGTGAGAAGTGTCAAGTGGAACCATTCGGTATGAGGGGTCCGTCATGGCGCCAACTTACCAGCAATGACGGCCGTTCGCGAGGGACGGTGGCAGGGTGTGGGATGTAGGGCGTAGGGTGTCGGAAGGAGAGAGGAAACGCGCCGGTCATGAAGACTGCGGCGAGCGTCCCGGCGCGGCCAAGGCACTCATGTCCCCGATGGCCGGACCGCGCGCTACCGTTTGTCTAAACTCAATGCTCTGCCTTCGCGGCAACCTCTTTTCCGAACGGTTTTCTCCCGTAGCGGCTCTCACCCGACGAACGGCGTGGGGTACTATATAAGGAATAAGCCTTTGCTCTTGTCATGACACGAATTCGCTTACCGTGTGATCACCGGGCGCGGTTTTCGGTCCGATATGTGACTCCGATCACACTGTCAATCTGCAATCGCCAGGAGGCTTCTCCAGCCGCCGCCTAGTCCGGAAGCCTGAGGGCCACCAACGAGCCTGAGTAATCGGCGCCGCCAATCGCCACCACGATATATTGCTTGCCTTCGTGCATGTAGGTCATGGGCGCCGTAAGTGTGGGCACCGGAAGCTCCACCACGCCCACCTCCCTTCCGGTGCGCTTGTCCACCGCGTGAAACAGCGGCGCGCCGCTGCGACCCTCGCCATAGATGAGTAACGTGCGCGTAACGAGCTTCGTGGCGTGCGATCGACTTCCGGTAGCGGGAATGTCGACTCCCTGCAAACTCGGGTGGTTCTTGATAAACGCCGGCGTGTCGCCGTTTGGGATCCACCAGAGATGCTCGCCGGTATTCAGGTCGATGGCCGTTATGCGGCCGTAGGGCGGTTTGAAGAGTTGCAGTCCCTCCGGGCCCCTTACGCTCCCCGGACCCACAGTGACCCAGTCCACGTTCGATTCGGGATCCACATCCGTGCCCGGACGGAGTCGGGGCGCGCTGCAGCCTCTCACCGTCGCCACGTATAGTATTCCCGTCTCCGGGTCCACTGCCGTGCCACCCGGGATGTTGCTGCCGCCGTTCGCGCCGGGGCAGTGAATCGATGCCTCGGTGCCGTCGGGCGCGTTCTGGATCGAGGGCGGGTTGAACAGCGGGCCAATCCGGAAGTTGGAGACGATCTCCAACGCCTTTTGGCGCAGCTCGGGTGTGAAGTCGATAAGGTCGTCCTCGGTGAGGCCCTGCATCTCGTAAGGAGCGGGCCGGGTCGGGAACGGCTGAGTGGGCGACGTGTGCTCGCCGGGCACATCCGATTGTGGTACCGGACGTTCCTCGATCGGCCACACTGGCTCACCGGTCTCCCGGTTCAGGACGTAGGCGAAGCTCTGCTTTGTCGTCTGCACCAACGCCGGGATCTCACGTCCGTCCACGGTGATGTCCACTAGCACTGGTGCCGTCGGGTTGTCGTAGTTCCAGATGTCGTGATGGACAGTCTGGAAGTGCCATATGCGACGTCCGCTGCGGACGTCAAGCGCAATGATGCTCGTAGCGAAGAGGTTGTCACCGGGGTGGAAGCCGCCGAAGTAATCGATGGTCGGGGGGTCGGTGACTATGTACACGATCCCGCGCTCGAGGTCCGCCGACATGGGTGCCCACGAGGAGACATTCCCCGTGTACGACCAGGCATCGCTCTTCCACGTCTCGTGGCCGAACTCGCCCGGTTGCGGGATGACGTTGAACTTCCACAGGTGTTTCCCAGTACGACTGTCGTACGCAAGGATGTTCCCCGGGACGTTTTCCTTCCGCGTCTGGTAATAGCCCTGCTCGTGCGAGTTGCCCACTACCACTACTCCGTTAACCACAATTGGTGGGGACGAGTTGGTGATGTAACCCACCTCCGGTGGTAGGCCATCTTCACGGTCGTGGGGCCAATCCCCGAGGTCATCGAGAAGGTCCACTGTTCCCTTGTATCCGAAGGTCTCGACGGGGCGGCCAGTTTCAGCATCGAGCGCATGGAGGAAGAATGCGGGGGTCACCACGTAGATCACACCACGTCCGTCCACCACATCGTAGGCGACACCCTTTCCGTAGTTCTTGCGCATGGAGTCCTCCCACCGCTTGGTGGTGGGCTCCCTGAACATCCACAGCGTTTCACCGGTAGTTGGGTCGATGGCAACTACTGCTCGGCGGGATCCGGCCACACTGAAGAGCTTCCCCTCGGCGTAGAGCGGTGTCGCCCGAAGGAGCCGTTGCGGCACAGTGCTGTAGTTGTCCCCGCGCCAGATCCAGGCTACCTCCAGGCTCTCGAAGTTGTCGGCGTTGATCTGGTCCAGCGGTGAGTACCTCGTGCTCCACGCGTCACCACCCCAGTAGAGCCACTCGCCCGGCGGAGTGCCCCGCTCCTGACCGGAGATCGGGGCGGCCCAGGTAGACAGCACGGCAGCGCACAGCACTGTGCAGAGCGCTCGGACGGGTTGGAGAAGTGTTTCTCTAACCATGTTACATACCTCCTGACGGGCCCACTAACGGTCCGGGAGAATGTGAGGCTTGGAACAGCCGGACACAAGCCGTAGACCAACGTGATCGGCGATTTGAGATTTGCGATCAGCGATCAGCGATCTGAAGCAACGTTGAGACCTCAAATGGCCAGGCAAGCTCTCACTCCGGCCCAGACTCGACTTTTTTTGATGACCGAGCACGTCAAAATGATGGGAAGATTGGAGGTCGACAGTCGCAAATTTCAGGTGTCTTCTAACCGGCACGGCTTCCGTACACTACAATCCCCAGATGCTAGAGGAGCGACTGGTAGATTTTGGCACGAGAGTTTGTGAGTTGCTCCGCCGCATACCGAAAGATCTGATCGCTAAGCACCTCAGTCAGCAGCTCGTTCGATCGTGTACGTCGCCAGCCGCAAACTATGCCGAAGCTCGCGGGGCTGAGTCACGACGCGACTTCATTCACAAGATGCAGCTCTGTGTCAAAGAGCTTCGGGAAACATCGATCTGGTTGCGTTTTGCACACCGGCTTTGCGGTCGCAAATCCGAAATCAGACAGCTCACCGCAGAGTGCAACGAACTCATATCGATCTTTGTCAGCAGCATTAATACGGCCAAGGCAACGAGGGGTCGGCACGGGCGTTAGTCACAACTACAATCGCAAATCGCCGATCGCCAATCTCAAATCGCCCATCGCAGTGCCAATCTCAAATCGCCAATCTACCGCCGTCTAACATACTTCCTCAGCATCCGCGGCCCCACCTCAGCTCCGTACACGTTCCCGCTTGCATCCACCGCAACGCCTTCCGCTCCACTCGTGCTGGAGTTGTCCGGGTCGGGCTCAGGGTCAGGAATGAATGCAGTGACCCAGCCGGTCCGAGCGCTCCCAATGTAGATGCCACGTTTCCAACCTGGGTTTCGGCGTGTATTGGACTCCGAGTCTGCGGCGTACAGGATATCGTTCTCGTCAATGAACAACCCGCTGGGGCGACCGAACTGAGTCCAGGTTGCGAGGTGGTTCCCGTCCTGATCGAAAATCTGAATGCGACTGTTCCCCCGGTCGCCGACGAACAACCGCCCTTGGGAGTCCATGGCAAGGGCGTGGGGGTCCCTGAACTCGCCGTTTTCACTCCCGGTGGAGCCCCACTCCTTCATGAACGCCCCGCCGCTCGACAACCTGACGATACGGTTGTTACCACCTGCGTCATGGCCATCCGCGACGAAGAGGTCCCCGTTGGGAGCAACTAGCACGTCTGACGGTTTGGTGAAGGTATCCGGACCGTTCCCTGCGACGCCTTTCTTCCCTAGGGTCATCAACAATTCCCCTTCCGGGCTGAACTTGTAGACGACGTGCCCCCAGCCGTCGGGTACAGGCTCGAATCCCACCGCGTCCGTCACCCACACGTTCCCCTCACGATCGACGTACATGCCGTGGGGCCAGGCGAGCATTCCGGCGCCGAAAGTTCTGAGAATATTGCCCGAGAGATCGAACGAGATAACTGGATCGACGTCGCTGCCGACGCAGATGTTTGCGCCGCACCGCTCTGCGACCCAGAGGTTTCCGTCAGGCGAAGGGAACACGGCACTCGTGGCACCCCACGTCCTGCCGTCGGGGAGAGCTCCCCAAACACCTTCGAGAGGGCGATATGGATTTGGTGCCGCCATCTGAGCGTGTACGGCCCCGGGCGTGGCGATCAGCGCGACGCACGCGACCAGCGCCAATCCCATACGGTTTGCGTGCGGCATTGTGGCCCCCGCGGTGACAGTGTAGGTCCAGCCCGACAGCTAACTCCGGAAACGAGAGATTACACCGCGGGCGACTTCTCCGCGAGTGCTCTGGGCTCAGCTTCGCCGGTTCGCTCCATCAGCCTTCGATACAGACCGCGCAGCAGCCAGGCCGCACCCACCACGATCGACAGCAGCATCAGCCAGCGCATCACAACTGCCATCAGTGCAAGATCGACTGCAGGCCACGCGAACCCATACTGCAGTAGCTGCGATCCGCGTTCGGTCATCCAGTGCCAGCCTGTGTGCGCAAACAGCGCAGACAGTATGATGATGCCCATTCTCTCTGCTACCACCCGTCGGAAAAGGAACACCAGTACCGGGATCGTCACCGTAAGTATGAACAGTTGGCCCAGTTCAACCCCCACATTGAACGACAGCAGCGACGTGATCAGATGCGAACCAGCGAACTGTAATGTCTCACTCAGCACGAACGAGAAGCCGAATCCGTGAACGAGCCCAAACCCGAACGCGATGATCCACCGCCGGTGAAGCTTGGCCCCGATGATGTTCTCCACCGCCATGAACACGATAGACAAAGCAATCAATGTTTCGATCAACGGCGGAAACCACAGAGCGTCGGGCGCGAGACCGGCTGCGGAGGCAATTAGCGTTATGGAATGCGCAACGGTGAACGACGTCACGATGGGAACCAGCGCCCAAAAGCGTCGGAATGGAACCACGAGGCAGAGCAAAAAAAGCAGGTGGTCCACCCCGTCCAGGATGTGGAAGAACCCTAACACGACAAACCGCCAAACCGCTTGGTGCAGGCGCGGATCGAGCCGTACGCGGCCAGGATCGCCGGTATACTGGAAAACGCGCTCGGCACCACCGGCGGGTAGAAATCGGAGCACCGTCATCGTCTTGAGCCCCAGATGCGACCACGCGGGGTGGATCGAGAAGTCAGACCGGTCGGAATCGATCGCGTACTCGAGCAGCACGTCGAGCACCGCCTGTTCCCAATAGAGCTCCGTGTCGTCGGGCAGCGGATCGCCAGTTACGTGCGCCAGAGCGTTAGGGTAGCTGGCAAAGGAGGGATCGGAAGGCAACGAGACCCGTGCGGCGACGATGCGGGCTTCTCCGAGCGGCGCATCGCCCTCGTACAGCTCGACGTAGTCCGCAATCCACAGGGTCGCGGCATCGCGGAGCATCGACTGAGCGGCTGAGATGTCCAGGTACCCCGGACCATGCAGGGGGAAATCGAAATCCCGCAAGGCATTCAACGGCACGCGCACGAGCAGCCGGAGCGTCGTGCCTTCCGGCCTCACAAAAGCCCGTACGGTGACATCGTTAGGGATTTCGTGTCCGAAGAGCTGGGATAGCGTTGGGAGCAGCAGTGCGGCCACCAGCGCAATCCCGAGCTGCAATCTCGGGATTCTTCGGCTGCTCCTCTTCACAGATCTCTTCTCACGAGTCACCCGGCTCGGTGGACGCAGCAGGAGAAGATGCGTACTCTATCCCGATCTGGCGAGAACTACTAGGCAAGCCCCCAGCGGCATGGGCGCCTGCTCCCGATATAAGTGAGGTAGAGATGAAGCCCAAGCGCGATCTATACTTTGGCGCGACCCTCATCGGCATCATCGCTGCGCTCGGGTTCGGTTCGTCCGCTCTCGAGAAGGCAGCCGAAGCCGAGGGCTTCAGGAATATTGAAGCCCCCATGTTCGAGGTGGATCCCTTCTGGCCCAAGCCGCTGCCGAACCACTGGGTCTTGGGCTCCGCGGTTGGCGTTGGCGTTGATTCCCGGGATCACGTCTTCATCATTCATCGGCAGGCACCCCTCAACGAACGGACCGAGATCGGTGCCTCCACCGACCCACCGTCGGGAGAGTGCTGTCTCCCGGCACCCTACATCCTCGAGTTCGATCCCGAGGGGAATCTCGCCAACTCCTGGGGTGGCCCAAGCGATGAGTACACTTGGCCTACCTCGAACCACGGAATCACAATCGATCCCAAGGACAATGTGTGGATCGGCGGCAACGGCGCCGGCGACTCCCACGTCCTGAAGTTCACCAGGGACGGCCAGTTCCTCATGCAAATCGGAATTCCCGGCCGGGACCCCAACAGCCACAGCACCGACCACTTCGGACGGGTCGCCAAGATCTCCTTCGACGCAACGGGAGACGAGGCGTATCTGGCAGATGGATACCGCCACAGGCGGGTGGCAGTCATAGACGCGAACACGGGAGAGTTCAAGCGCTACTGGGGCGCATACGGTAACCGGCCCGACGATACCGACATCGGCCCCTACAACCCGAACGATCCGCCCGCCCAGCAGTTTCGCACACCGGTCCACTGCGCCGAACCTTCCAACGACGGGCTCGTCTACGTCTGCGACCGTCCCAACGACCGAATCCAGGTGTTCCGGATGGACGGTACGTTCGTGACCGAGAAGATCATTGCCCCGCTCACGCTCGGAGACGGTTCGACGTGGGACATCGCCTTCTCGCGGGACCCGGAACAGCGTTTCATGTACGTAGCCGACGGCAAGAACATGAAGGTCTACATCATGGAGCGCGAGTCACTCGAGATCCTGACCAGCTTTGGCGATGGGGGTCGCCAACCGGGACTGTTCTTCGCCGTACACAGCATCGCCACCGATTCCCAGGGCAACATCTTCACGACGGAGACCTACGAAGGGAAACGCGTGCAAAAGTTCGTCTACATGGGGATGGGTCCGGTCACTGAGGAGAACCAGGGCGCGCCGTGGCCAAGGCGGCGCTGATCATCCGCCCGTTTCCGCATAATTTGCGTCCGCGCTCGGTGGCATACCACTTAGCAGCGTGCCGACGACCACGACGGTCACGGCCCCAATGACATTGTGCCAGAGGAATGAGACAGATGGGGCCCCGAATGTCACGGTGGCCACCACACCCATCCCCGCCAGCAACCCAACAAAGGCACCGAGGGGACGTGCACGGGGAATCATGGCAAGGAGAAAGACACCGAGGATCGAACCGTAGAAGAAGGATCCGAACCTGTTCACCACCTCAATGAGCGAGCCAAGGTTGGCGGCGAACGTGGCGACGACGCAGGCGAAGAGCCCCCATACACCGGTGGCCCACTTCGAGACGAGCAGGAAATGCGCATCGCTCCCCTCGGGCCGGATCCACCGCCGGTAGAAGTCGATCACCGTCGCCGTCGAGAGCGCGTTGAACTCGGCCGCGATGCTCGACATGGCCGCCGCCATGACCGCTGCGATAAAGATGCCGGCCAGCCCGAGCGGAAGCTCGTCCAGCACGAACCGCGGAATGATGTAGTTGACGTCCTCCGGTGACTCACCGGTGACCCGCTCGGCGAGCGAGAGCGCCTCGCCTCGGACCTCCGTAACCTCCTCCTCCGAGGCGCGGAACGCTTCGACTGCCACCGCGAGTGCTGCCGCGTCGCCCACGTCTCTCGCCTCTGCTGCAGTGCGGGCTGCCGACTCACGAACGGCAAAAGCGTCTGCGTAGCGAGCCTCCAATACCTCGTACGTTGCAGCGTCGGCGCCTCGCACATCTGCTTCGTGCGCGGGGTTGAAAAGCAAGGGAGGAGCCTGGAACAGGTAGTAGACGAAAACCAGCACGCCGACCAAGAGAACTAGGGCTTGCAGCGGGATCTTCCAGTACGCGCTCATGAGAAGCGAACTGCGGGCCTCATCCACCGACTTCGCTGTCAGATAGCGCTGCACCTGGCTCTGGTCGGTCCCGAAGTACGACAGCATCAGGAACGTCCCCCCGATGACACCGGTCCAGAAGGTGTATGTCTCATTCACGTCGAACGAGAAGTCAAACACCTTTAGCTTTCCCGTCGTGCCCGCGATCCACAGGGCATCGTCAGGGTTCACCGGAAGTTGGATCAAGAGAACCACCACGATGGCCAGAAGGCCGGCGACGATGAGCACCATCTGCTTGACGTCGGCCCAGGCAACGGCCTGGACCCCGCCGATCATGGTATAGATCACGGTCGGGATCCCGATCAGGGCCACCGACCATACCAGATCCAAGCCGAAGATGGCGGAAAAGACCACGGCGGGAGCGGCGAGGATCGTCCCAGCTGACATCCCGCGCGAGAGCAGGAACAGGAAACTCGTCAGGGTGCGGGTCTTGGCGTCAAACCGTCGCTCGAGATACTCGTAGGCGGTGAATACCTTCGAGCGGTGCAGAAACGGAACGAGAGTCACACCCAGGATGACCATGGCGACCGGGAGCCCAAAATAGAACTGGACGAACCGCATGCCGTCGGTGGCTCCCTGCCCCGTGGTTCCAATCATTGTCACAGCGGAAAGCTGGGTAGCCATGACTGACAACCCGACCACCCACCACGGCAGGCTGCGGTTTGCCAGGAAGTAGCCCTCGATCTTGTCGGTGCCCTTTGCTCGGCGGACGCCATCCGTGACGACGTACGCGAGGTAGGCGATAACGATGGCCCAGTTCAGGAAATGCACGTCGTCTCGCTCAGCCTGCGTAGAGGGCTTGCAGCAGCCACAGCAGGAGGAGTGCTACCGCCTGCACGGCCAAGACTCGGACAAGGGTTCGGCGGAAGTGCGATGGTGAGCTATCGGGCGATGGGCCTTCTGTGGTCATCGGCTGGGATCCTTTGACGGGGCCTGAGAACCGCCAAGGATAGCGCTGTAAGCCGACCACCGCCACGCTGGTGTGGCGGTCGGTAGTAGAGAGAGTGTGGTTTATGTCAACGAGACGACTTGTGAGGTCAGGGGACTAAGGTATCGTCGCCTGGACACACCCGATGAACTGGCCGCCCACCCCCCGAGTCGAGCGCCATATTCTCCCGCGGTATCGGCTCGCCGCAGCGGGCGCAGATCTGTCCCTCTTGATCGAAATCGGAGCGATCGGCGGGATCTTCTTTCCCTCCACGAAACAGCTTATCCAGGAATCCCATCATATCCTCGGTTGGGTAGGTGCCAGGCGGTGCAAGATATTAGGGCCGCGGATCTCTCGGAACAAGGCGAGAGACCGCCAGGTGCCCCTTGGCGTCGGGTACCCACCTAGCACCCCACCGCCCTACCGCCCTTGACAGGGGCCGCCGCGGCCATAAATTAATGAACGATTATCATAATCGTTCATATGTCCAGAAAAGACGAAATCCTCGCCGCTTTTGAGCGCCTAGTCGCCCGCTTCGGGCTCGACAAGGTGACGATGCAGGACCTGGCCAGGGAGGTCGGGATCAGCGTGGGCGCGATCTACCTGGACTTCAAGAACAAAGAAGCCCTGATCATGGCGGTCGAGGAGAAATGGCAGGGCCATGTGGCCGAGCGAAATGCGGCGATCGTCGCTAGCGGCCTCACGCCTGAGGAGAAGCTCCACGAGATCATCGTCGAACACGTCAGCCGCTTCAGTTTCGTCGTTCGCGAGAACCAGGCGGCGTTCGAGATGCTCATGGGAGCCTTACACCTCCGCTACATCGGCAGGAAGGTCGCTGATACCCGCAGGGAGATACTCGAATCCATGATCGAGAGCGCTGCACTGGTCATGGAAGAGGGCCGTCAGGCCGGGGTCTTCACCGTAGACAACGTGGATCACACCGCACGTCTTTTTGTGGAAGCATTCAGCGAATACTTCCTGGCCCCCGAAGTCATAAAGAAGAAACATGCCGATGTGGTCAAGAACGCCGAAGCAATGTTCAAGCTGCTCCTGAAGGCCATTGAGACACACTCGGCGCAGGTTCCCTAGAGCACGCACCACCGCAATTCCAACGCAGAGTATTCGAGCCACTGTCATGCAAGATCGAGCCAGTTACAAGGTAATGCCATGAAAACATCACAAAACGCGGCCAACGGATCGCAGATTGATTTGCGCTCCGTCGCCAAGACTTACCACACTCCTGCCGGTCCGGTCGCTGCACTGAAGAAGATCGACCTTCAAATCGACGGCCGTGAGTTCGTAGCAGTTGTCGGTCAATCGGGTAGTGGGAAATCAACCCTGCTCAACGTGCTCTCCGGTATCGATCGACCGAGTGCTGGCGAGGTGTTTGTGGGAGGCACCGCCGTACACACCCTGTCCGAGGGAAAGACATCGGTTTGGCGGGGGCACAACGTCGGCGTGGTGTTTCAGTTCTTTCAGCTCCTCCCAACGTTGACGGCGATCGAGAACGTGATGTTGCCAATGGATTTTTGTGGGACATGGCCCGCCAAGGAGCGAAAGCCACGGGCGCTCGCACTCCTTGACCGCGTAGGCGTCGCCGATCAGGCCGACAAGCTTCCGGAAACTTTGTCTGGCGGTCAACGGCAGCGCGCAGCCATCGCGCGGGCCCTGGCGAACGATCCTCCGATTGTGGTGGCTGATGAGCCAACAGGGAATCTCGACTCTCACACCTCGGAGACAGTGCTGCAGCTCTTCGCCGATCTAGCCAATGAGGGAAAAACGATTGTGATGGTCACTCACGAGCGGGGTGTATCGAGATTCGCCACGCGCACGGTGACGATTGTGGACGGCGAGATCGCAACCGCCGCGGAGGTGACCGATGCGTGAGCGGTGGTCCGTCCGCGCCTCAGGAGACACCGACGTGTCAATGCCCAAGAGAGCGCGGATACAATGCCGTTTAGCCGAGTGCGCCGTCGGAGACGCCAAGGTCGCGGGCGCCCCGGCCCAAGGGGGGAGGACTTCGTGAAAGATCCGTATTTCGGTGGGACCGAGGCGCCCGCCGACCGAGCGTCTCCTGAGGCGCACTCGGCTAAACGATCAACCAGCATCCGTGTTGACACTAGGTGGCGCAAGGTTGTCCGCGACCTCTGGCTGCACAAAGCCCGTACCATTCTCGTGATCCTGGCCATAGCGGTGGGAATCGTCGGCGCGGGCTCGGTGCTGAATACGTACTCACTCGTACGGCAAGCCACGCGTCAAGGATATCTTGCCAGCAATCCACCGTCAGCCACGATCACCGCGGATTCGATCTCTCAAGAACTCGTCGCACAGGTTCGCGCACTCCCAGAAATCAGTGACGCTCAGGCCACGCGCGAGGTGCTCGGTCGTGCGTTGGCCAGCGGGGAAGCTGAACGCACTCTCCACAGTGGCACTATGATCGCCAACGCAGAGTGGCGCACCGTCGTACTGTTCGTGATGGACGACTTCCGCAGCCGCCGCATCGGTCTAGTGGAACCAGTCGATGGCACATGGCCTCCAGCCGATGGCCAGATCGTGATCGAACAGTCGTCCCTTCCACTTGTCGACACAAACCGCCTGGAGGTCTTGACCATCAAGACCTCGAACGGCGCACCCCAGGACCTCCTTGTCGCCGGAATCGTGCGCGACGTTGGTTTGGCCCCAGGGTGGATGGAACACAAGATTTACGGCTACGTCACGGGCAACACACTGGAGCGGCTTGGAAAACCATCACACCTCGATCAACTCGAGTTCGTGGTGGCTGACGATCCTGCCACAGCAGTGGATGAGAGCTTCGACGAAATCCACATTCGCAGAACGGCAGCCCGTCTCGAGAGACTCATCGAGGATGATGGACGCCAAGTCCACGATGTTTTCGTACCTCCACCCGGCAGGCACATCCACGCGGAGCAGATGGACTCGTTTTTGTACCTTCAGGCCATGTTCGGGTTCTTGGCACTAGCGCTCAGCGGAGTCCTTGTCGTCAATTTCATGTCAGCCATTCTCTCCGGGCAGGTCCGCGAGATTGGAATGATGAAATCCGTGGGGGCCAGAACCGGGCAGATTGCGGCTACGTACGTCACGATGGTTCTGCTGCTTGGGTTGATCGCGTCGGCGCTGGCTATTCCTCCCGCTCTGCTGATCGGTCGCAGCTATGCCAATTTCACAGCCGGGCTGCTCAACTTCGATGTAACAGGCTACGCAGTGCCCGGGTGGGCGCTGGCACTACAGGCGGCAGTCGGACTGTTGCTACCGATTGCTGCCGCAAGCGTTCCGATTTACCGCGGTGCGCGGGTCACGGTAAGCCGCGCCGTGCGAGACTATGGGATTGACGAGAGTGCGTTTGGCGGGAGCGCACTCGACAGAGCGCTGGGACGCGTAAGTGGCACCACGCGGCCATTACTCCTATCGTTGCGCAACACGCTACGCCGGCGCACTCGCCTCGCACTGACCCTCGTGACGCTTGCGATGGGAGGTGCGATCTTCCTCGGCGCCCTCAACCTGAGGGCTTCGATCAGGCAGTCCGTGGCCACGATGTACGATGCCATCGGGTACGACGTGGTAGTGGGATTTGGCGAGCCTTATCCTCGCACTCAGATCGAGCAAATCGTGCCTCTCGTTCCAGGCGTCGCTTCGCTGGAGATGTGGGGGCAAGCCAATGCCGCGCTCGTTTCCCCCGACGGCATGCACGGCAACGCTTTTCCCATGATCGCTCCTCCGGTCGCAACAGAACTCGTCGCTTACCCGATCGTCTCGTCGCTTACCCGATCGTTGAAGGACGGTGGCTGGTACCTGGCGACTCCAACGCTTTGGTGGTGAACAACCAAGTGATCGATCAACAACCACAACTACGAGTCGGGGAGCAGGTGATGCTCTCCGTGAACGGAGCCGAAGGAATGTGGGAGGTCGTCGGTGTCGTTATCTCATCCCCGAACGCGCCTGCCGCGTACGCCGCTGCCGACTTTCTCGAGCAATACTCGACGCAGCGAACGGCCATGGTCGTTACCGATTCACACGATGCCGGCTCACAGGCTGAGACCGCACAGCTGCTGCAGCGTGCGCTCGAGACCCACGGGATGGAGGTGTCATCGATTCAAAGCGTGGAGGCGGCCAGAGCAGTCATGGAGGACCATATGTTGATGGCCGTGAATCTCCTGTGGGTCATGTCGTTCGTGATTCTCGCCGTTGGAGGCTTGGGTCTGGCAACGACGATGAGTCTCGCCGTGCTCGAGCGAACCCGTGAGATCGGCGTCATGAGGGCGGTCGGTGCGGCCCACCATACGATCCTGGGTATCGTCTTGATCGAGGGTATCTTGATCGGCGTGCTGAGCTGGGCCATCGCCGTGCCCACCTCGTTCCCGATGAACACTGTGTTGGGCGATACGTTCGGCATAATCATGTTCCAAGCGCCCCTCACATTTAGCTCGGCCCCGGCCGCATCAATCGTGTGGCTAGTAGCCGTGGTATTGCTGTCGGCGTTGGCCAGTCTCTGGCCATCCCTACGAGCGGTTCTCTGGCCATCCCTACGAGCGGTCCGGATAACGACCTCGGAGGCGCTGTGGTGTGAATAGGCGCAAACGCGATTGCTGTTACCGAGCGATGTTTTCGTTCGCGAGCCGTTCGTGCTTACCTTGGTGGGACAATACATCGTCAAGAACATCGTTCTCGTGAGCGGGGCATTCGTCGTAGCGGCCACGGTGCGCGGCGGTAAGTTGCGGGCTGAAAACACCGCCGAGTACTCCCGTCGCTTGTTGGAGGCGCGCGGACTATAATGCCGCTTGATGGTCGCGGCGGAGAGCCGCGACTCGACTAGCATGGGCACGCCTTGAGAGCCTCTATTCGAGGCAAGCAAGCCACTCCACTTCCCAACTCCGAATCGA
>JBDHDY010000022.1:0-13597 GCA_039591275.1 Gemmatimonadota bacterium
TCATGTATCCTCCTCTTTGCCCGCAAGGGCGGGTACTCGAACGCTGTCCTCCTGCGCCGCGCTGCGCCAGATGTCCGCTCCAGCTCAAGGGCCTGTCAGACAATCCGGAGGGAGGTTGGAGCAGAGGGGGCGGAAGGGGCAGAGGGTGCCGAACGGGCGGTCAATGTCTCCTGCCCCTACTACTCCTACTGCATCTCCTGCCCCTGCCCGCACCTCCCTCCTCCCCTTCAAAGCTGAAGCCACTCACAGCCTGCCGAAGGCAATGGCCACTGGCTGCGGGGTACCTGATCGTTATAGTGAAGTTGCGCCCGAGCGCAACTGTCGACATCGGCCGGATGAACGTCCCCAATTGCACCAGGAGCCAGGCAATGACCACCCCGGATGCCCAAACCTTGGAGGAGCTCCCCGCGAAGCGGCGCTCCGTGATCCCGCCCAGCGTCCAAGCCGATCGCATGCACCGGTACAGCATCTATCTGGTGCTTGCGTCCTTCCTGATCGTCGGCGCCAACTACCAGTCCCTGACCGTAACCAACGTGCTGTGGTTTGCCGCCGGCATCACCGCCGCTTTTTCGCTGCTCTGTGCGATCTGCGTCGTCATGCTTCACGCCATCGCATGGAATTTCGATCGGCTGCGGGAGGAACTGCGTGGAGGAAGAAAGGCTCAGCCCGTCGGCATGCCCGACCCGAACGCGCCGCGCCGGCCCTCGGGCCTTGGCCTGGCGGACGCCGACGTCTAGCCGCGGCAAGAGTGCCTCCCACGAGGAGCTAGAGGGGACCCAACGGCACTTTAAGTCGTTACAGCACAATCGTTTATAGGTATCGGATCTCGCCGACTCGACTGTTTAGCCGAAGCGCCAACATCACCAACGCTTCGGCGCAGTTCCGCCGAGTTCCGCCGAGCCACAGATACACACAAGGCGACCTCGGAAAACGCGCGGTGGAGAATGTCAGTTACATTGTTGCTGGCGCGGCTTCGGCGTTACGATCCAACGATGACGGAATAGGTCGACTGACCGATCGCTCATCTGCCGGAGTCCAACGTTTTGCAAGCCCGTTACCGTCACTATGGCAAAAGCACGATACTGTCTGACCTGTGTTGCCGGCATTGCACTTCTGGCCGCGTGTGGTCGCCCGACTACACTCCGTCCGGTTTTTGTCGACGGACGTGCCGTCCACCAGGCTGACGATAGCACCCTCGGTCTGACGAGAGAGGGTACACCGGGCCTCCTCGTCGTCAACGTGGCGACGGGAGCGTCCGACACCTTGGGCACCGACATTCTCAGTAGTCCATTCCACGTGCAGTCGCACGACGGACGGTGGTACGTGTCTGACATCGACGACGGCCGCTCGTCGATCGCGGTGCTCAGTGTGGACGGGGAACTCGTGACCCGAATCGATCTCACCGGTGTCACGGTCGCGCACCACCAATTTGCGCTGCTCCCCGACGGCCGCATCGTCCTCGAGGCTCCAGACCAGCGACTTGCCATGCTCGACGGCGATTCTCTAACGACGTTCGCACTCACCGAAGGCGCCATGCGAACGGGGCTCCTCGTGGCTGCAGGGGGCGGCGTACTCCACGCGGTTCCCGACCACACGATCACTCTCTACAACGCGCTCGGTAACATCCGGTGGCGCGTCGAGTGGCCATGGGCCGAGACGGCGTTCGTGAGCGATCTCTCGGTGGATGGGCAGGGACGCCCGCACGTGATCGCGGGCATCCCCAGCGAGGGGGACGGCGTCTTCATCGTCTTTTCACTGGCGAAGGATACGGGGGAAGTGGATCGCTGGTCGGCCCAGGGCAGGTTTGCGACGTTTGTAGTGAACTGGCTTGGAGAGGTGCGGCCGGACAGTACCAGCGAGTGGATTCCGCAGTAACACGACCTCAGTACTTCATGCCCACCGTGTCAGCGAACTCTTTGAGCATGCGCTCCTGATCGGCACTCAACTTCTCCGGCACTTCAACCGCGACTTCGACGAGCTGATCGCCCCGCTTGCCGTTGCGCTCGACGCCTAGCCCTTGGATCCGGAACTTGCGCCCGGATTGCGTACCTGGAGGAATCCGCAGAACCACCCGCTTGCCGTCGATCGTCCGCACCTTGAGCTTCGTACCCAGAACGGCCTGGACGATGTTGATGGGCACGGTACATACGAGGTCCAGCCCTTCCCGGTGAAAGAAGCGATCGGGCTCGACCTCAAAGGTGACGATGAGGTCACCGGGACGCCCTCCCGACGGATCTCGCTCACCTTGGCCCTTCAGGCGAGCCTTGGACCCTGACTTCGTGCCGGCAGGAACGGTCACCATCAATCGCTTGTCGGTATCGACTTCCCCCCGACCGCCGCATTTGCCACAGAATTGGCTGGGGACGCGGCCCCGGCCACGGCATGCCGGGCACGGACGGTTTACCGCAAAGCTTCCCTGTCCGAAGCTCACGTTGCCTCGCCCGTTGCATTCACCACACGTGGAGATCTTGGCGCCCGGCGCCCCACCCGTTCCACCGCATGCGGGGCACGTGTCACTCATGGAGATGGTGACGGGAATCCTTCCGCCGAGCGCCGCGGTGCGGAAAGGCACGCTCGCAACCTGCGCGATGGGCTCGACCGGCGCGCTCTTCCTGCCTTTCCCAAAGATGGACGAGAAGATGTCACCGAGACCACCCAATCCCCCGAGCCCACCCAAGTCGAGGTCCTCAAAGCGAGTACCACCAAAGCCGGAGCCGCCGGGAGAGGAGCGACCACCCATCCCGGTGAACGCCCCAAACTTCCGCATGGTGTCGTACTGTTTTCGCTTCTTGGGATCGCTCAGGACCGAGTAGGCTTCAGAAATCTCTTTGAAGCGCTCTGCGGCCTCGGCATCATTCGGATTCGCGTCAGGGTGGTACTGCTTCGCAAAGCGACGATATGCCTTCTTGATCTCGTCATCCGTCGCGGAGTCAGAGATGCCAAGGGCGTTATAGTAATCCTTCACTGCCGGCATCGATCACCCTTCTACAGTATCACCGTCACCCTGCCACATGCGGACGCGCACCTTCGCTGGACGAAGCAACAACCCTCCGAACCGATACCCCGGCTGCAGCACCTCACCCACGGTGTGATCCTCTTCCGGTCCGGCCGCCGGCATGGAGCCCACTGCTTCGTGGTGATTGGGGTCGAACGTCTCGCCCGCCTCACCCATCCGCTCCAGCCCGGCCGACTCGAGTTCGCGCAACATCTTGCGCTCGACGAGCTCCACACCCGTGATGATGTCCTTGGCGCTCGCCGCCTCAGGATCCACACCTACCACCCGGCCAAGGTCATCGAGCGCCTCGAGCATGCAGCGCGCCAACTCCGCCTGAGCCAGCGCCCCTATTTGGCCTCGTTCCCGGGCGGTTCGCTTCCGGAAGTTATCGTACTCCGCCGCCAGCCGAAGGTAGCGATCCTGCAACGCGTCTAGTTCCGCCGTCAGCTCCGCCGCTGCGTCCTTCTCATCGAGGGGCTCCGCTGGCGCCTCCACCACGGCTATATCCTCGGCCGTCTCAGGCTGTCCTTCCTGAGGCGGGTCCGACACCTCGAGGATAGCTTCCTCGCCGGTAGCCTCCGTGCTCGCATTGGGCTCCGACGCCGGCTTTTTCGTTTTTTTTGACTTTCTCGACCTCATTCTCCCGCCTTCAAGAGCACTGCCCGCCCAACTCAGGGGTTTTTCTCCGGCTGAACTATAACCTGGAAGGCAAGCGTCGTACCAACGACATCTGCCATTTTGACATCGGGACTATCCTCCGGATCCGCTGTCATTCGGCCCGGTGAGCAATCTGCGCAGAAGGTTCAGCCCAGCCTGGGCGGCCCGCATTCTCACGTCGCCTCGGGATCCCGGAAAAACCCTTCCGAAGGCCCTGTCTTTGCCCCCCACCCGAGCGGCCAGCCAGACCGTGCCCACGGGCTTCTCCGGGCTGCCTCCGGCGGGCCCAGCAACGCCCGTCACGGCAATACTGGCTTCAGCTCCCAGCCGGTCCGCGACCCCGGCGGCCATTGCCCTGGCCACCTGCTCGCTCACTGCGCCATGCTCTTCCAACAGGCCCTCCGGCACCCTGAGGGCCGAGGTTTTTACGTCGTTGGAATAGGCCACGATCCCGCCGATGAAGACGGCCGACGACCCTGGAACGGCCGTTATCCGCTGCCCCATCATCCCGCCGGTGCACGATTCTGCCACCGCCAGGCGGCGGCTGTCCCGACCCAGCAGTTCGATGATGACGGCGGCGAGGTCGGTGTCACCCTGGCCATAGTAGCAGCCACCGAGCAGCGGCCGGATCGCATCCACCGCCGTGGCCAGCGTTTTGGGCGCCTCGTGCCGGTCCATCTGCCAGGCTGTCAGCCTGAGATCCACGCCCTCGAGGCTGGGCAGGAATGCCAACGTGACGGGTGCGATGCGATCCCCGACGCCTTCGAGGGTATCGGCCAACGCGGATTCGGATACTCCGGTCGTCCGCACTACTCGCGATTGGGTCACCCGCTGACTCTGCGCTCCCGAGCGAGACTTGAGCCGGGGCACCACTTCCGACTGCACAATTCCACGGAGTTCGTGAGGCACCCCGGGGAGCATGATCACTTCCCCCAGCGCCCCCTTGAGCCAGAGGCCGGGGGCCGTACCCCAAGAATTCTTGAGCACCGTGGCACCCCGCGGGAACTCGGCCTGAGACCGATTGGACAGCGGCATCGGGCCGATGCCCAGCCCCTCAAATCGGCGCTCGAGTTTCTTCAGATAGCCGCGGTCCAGCTCGAGTGGGGCGTCAAAGATCTGAGCTACAGCGCGCTTCGTGATGTCGTCACGGGTGGGTCCCAACCCACCGCTCGTGATGACGAAGCCAGACCGTTTCAGACCCTGGCGCACGGCCGCGTCGATGGCCGCGCTATCGTCCCCGACTGTCGTATGGCGCGCAACGCGAACTCCGGCCTCCGTGAGGGCCATCGAGAGATCAGCGGCGTTGCTGTCGAGGGTGAAGCCTAGAAGGAGTTCGTTGCCGATGGTGACGACTTCAAGCTCCATCGCCGGAGCCCGATGGCGGCACAGCGACTCCGAGCAGCAGGTCTCGGTAGCGGTAGATGTAAACGAGTAGGGAGTAGACGGTGAGGAGGAGCGCCACGCCAAGGGTGATGGCTACCACGGCGCCGTGGAACTGTTCCCAGAAGGTGCCGAACCAACCCGATTCCCATCCAAAGGTGGACCGCATGTCCTTCCACGCAAACCAGCCGATTGTCGCGCCGAGGAAGATATCCTGAACGATGGTCTTGAGCTTTCCCGCCCCTCCGGCCGCGATGACTACGCCTTTGCGTTTGGCGACTTGGCGCAGGACCATCATGAGGAGCTCACGCCCGACGAGGAGTAACGCTACCACGAGCGGGAGGTTGCCCCACCAGGGAATCTCGTATTGGCGCATGGGGTAGCGCGTGATCCAGTAGATCGGGATCAACGCAGCGAAGAGGAGCAACTTGTCGGCCAGCGGATCGAGCATCTTGCCGAGGTCGGTGATCTGATCCCGCTCTCTGGCGAGCCGCCCGTCATAGATGTCACTGAGGGCGGCGGCGAGGAAGACGAGAAACGCCACGAGTTTGGGCAAGTAGCCGTTGATGAACGGCAAGAGCATGATCACGGGAGTGAGGGCAATCCGCGTGATGGTCAGGATATTCGGGAGCGTCCAGATGACGGTCTGGCTGTTCGCAGGAGTGTTCGTGGCAGTGCTGGAGTCGCCGCCTGGTCGTGCGGGAGACTTGTCCACGCTAACGCCTCAGCTCAGAGTTTTGAGCACCATCTTCGCCACGTGCCGGAGTGTTTCGAACACACCACCGCCCGTGATCGCCACGGACTCGAAATAGGGTGCCCGCTGAATCCACACTCCGTTCACCTGTTGGGTAAGGAACTCACCGTCATGAATGGAATCCCGCTCCTCTCTCTGGAGGGCGGAGTCGTTGACCTCCCATCCCGGATTGAGCTGCCCTTGCAGTTCTTCGACGGAGGCCGCATTGGGGAGGTCTCGCTTGTTGTACTGTACGACGAACGGGATTTGCGTGAGATCGTATCCGTACTCCGCCATGTTGTCGTACAGGTTCTGCATGGATTCGATGTTGGCTTCCATTCGTTCCAGCTGGCTGTCCGCCACGAAGACGATTCCGTCGACACCTTTGAGGATGAGCTTCCTGGAGGCGTTGTAGTAGACCTGGCCAGGTACGGTATAGAGGTGGAACCTCGTCTTGAAGCCGCGAATCGTCCCAAGATCCACCGGCAGGAAATCGAAGAACAAAGTGCGTTCCGTCTCGGTTGCCAACGACACCATCTTCCCGCGCCTGTCGGGTGCGACCTTGCCATAGACACACTCAAGATTGGACGTCTTGCCGCCCAATCCTGGCCCATAGTACACCAACTTGCAGTTGATTTCGCGGGAAGCATAATTGATCATCGACATGATCGATCGCTCCCCCCGCTAGTCGCCGAACAGTTTGTCAATTTCGTCATCCGCCCCTTCGAGAAGACCCTTTTCGCCGGCCGGTTCCGAGGCGCGGCGCAGGAGCTCGTCTATCACCTTCCCAAGATCATCGACGGTACGTTTGACACGCAGACGCACCAACCCCACGGTGGTACGCTTGTCGAACAACACTACGAGAATGACCCGTCGCTGGATGTCTGCGAGGTACATCGATTCCTTCTCGCCCTGATGGAACAGCGATGCGAATTCGGGCTCGCCGATCATCTTCGCCAACTGGTCGTTGGCACTGAAGTCTGCCGCCGTCAACGAAGCAAACGTCGTGGGGTCAAACGACATTTGCTCTCCGGCGTTGGCGAGAAGCTGGCCCGTCCGGTCCACCAGCATGGCGCACCGAGCGCTCGTCTCCTTGAGGAGTTCCGTCAAGTGCTCCGTGATTCGCCTGTGATCGCCCTCATCGAGGGACCACGTACCTGCAGTAACCCCCATGGCCTCCTTGCCTTATCCTAGGCGAGCTTCCATACGTCGGACGATGGCCTCCCCCCGACGCCGCAGCATGGGATGCTGTTCCCACGCCAGGTAATCTCGCAGCAGCCGAACCGTCTCGACACTTCCATGCCCGCTCAGGTAGCCCAGCGCCGACAAACGCCGCAAGGGCCGACCGCTGAACAGATCGCGGCGATGCCGGCCCATGGAATGCTGGGCGAACACCGCACCAAGAACGGCGCCACATCCGAACGCCAGCAGAGCCGCCTGACTCTTGCGTCCCATCAGGACGACATTTCCCGGCGCGCCAGCAGCGCCTGGGTCAACGTCATGCGATCCGCGTACTCCAGGTCCCCGCCGACAGGCAGCCCCAGCGCAATTCTCGTGACGCGCACTCCGGCCACCTCCAGAGCCCCACGCAAGTAGGTCGCCGTGACCTCACCCTCCATCGACGGGTTAGTCGCCACGATAACCTCTTGGACAGGCGATCCGTTGTCGAGCCGCGTCAGGAGCGCATTGATGTGCAAGTCGTCGGGGCCGATCCCGTCCAGCGGTGACAGGTGTCCACCTAGGACATGATAGAGGCCCCGATATTCCCCGGTCTGCTCGATCGCCCCGATGTCTGATGCTTCCTCGACGACGCAGAGCATAGTCGCATCTCGCCGCGGGTCGGTGCAGATCGGGCACGGGTCCCGCTCGCTCAAGTTGCCGCACGCCGAGCAGGCGGCAACACGCTCGGTCACGGCCTGAATGGCCCGGGCCAAGCGCTCGGCCGCTTCGCGAGGCTGTTTGAGCAGGAAGAAGGTCAGGCGGGTCGCCGTTTTCCGGCCAATGCCGGGAAGCTTAGCAAACTCCGCCGCCAGCTCGTCAATGGCCGACACTGCGCACTAGAGGGGAAGCTGAAACGGAAGCGGAAGGCCCCCCGTGACCTTGCGCAGTTCCTCGCGGTAAAACTCCTCTGCCCGACGCTGAGCTTCGGTCACAGCCGCAAGAATGAGGTCCTCCAACATCTCCACATCCCGGTCGGCGAGAACTGCCGGGTCGATGCGAAGTCCCCGAATCTGGCCCCGGCCATCCGCCGTGGCGGTCACCATCCCCCCACCCGCCGAACCCGTGACGGTACGCTGGGTCAGCTCCGTCTGCATTTGGGTGATTCGGCCCTGCATCTGCTGGCCGAGTTGGAGAATTTGGGAGATGTCGGACATAGGCGCCTTAGTATCTCAGAACTCTGCCCCACAAGCTACCTGCGCCGCAAAAAGGCCGCAAGTTACTCCATCAACTCAAGATCCAGAGCATCTGCCAGTGCATCCAACGACGGATCTTGGGCGCGGTAGGAGCGCATTCGGACCTCTCGATCGCTCTCCGGCGTCAGACGCTTGGCGCTGCTCGTGCCCTCCACCGCCCTGTCGTTTGCCGTGGCCGAAACGAATGCGACCCGAGGCTTCCCTCCAACGACCTGAGCAATCACTTCCTCGATCACCCGTTTGCTGCGCAGCATGCCCTCTCGGTGGGTATCGCTGTCAACGGCAAGAGCTACCTCATCACCTTGGACGCGGGCGGGCCGAGCGTGAGCAAGTGCCTGCTGCATCATCCGACTGCGCCGCCCCACAGCGTCAACGACCGCCTCCCACGCGGCCTGGAGCCCCTCGAGGGTTAGCGGGCCCGTGGGCGCGGTCGGGGGTTCGGCCTCAATGCGGGGCGGAGCCCTCTCCTCCCGCTCAGGTTGCCCCCTCTGCCCCCCATGCCCCTTCTGCCCCCCCAGCCCCCCCCCCTCCTTCTTCCCTCCTCCCTGGGGAGCGGGGAGCGGGGAGCGGGGAGTGGATGGCTTCTCTGTGGGGGTGCCGGATCTAGCTCCTTTGAGGGCCTGAAGCACCTCTCCGATCTCTACGGTCCGGTCCAACAGCGTCCAGCGGAGGAGGAGCGTCTCCACCTGCAATCTGGCATTTGGGCTCCGCCGGATATCCGCTTCGGCCTCACTGAGCATCGTCAAGATGCGCAGCACGTCGCCCTCAGTGAATTCGCCCACTACCTCGTGGATCCCTGTGCGAAGGACCTCGGTCAGCCCCTCGGCTTCGCCTCCCAACGCGCTGACCATTAACGCCCGGAAGGCCTCGCCGGCCCCGTTGATGAACTCCGCCAGATCGGCTCCCTCGTCGACCAGACGGGCCACAAACGGGAACACGTCTACGGTCCTTCGCCCGGCCACGAGACGCAGCAAATCGGCGTACATCTCGTCGTCGATGAGGCCCAACGCTTCCCGGACGTGGGCCGCCGTGACAGTCCCATCGCCGAACACCAGCGCCTGATCGAGGAGTGACAGCGCATCGCGCATGCCGCCCTGTGCGACCCTGGCGATCAACTGGAGGGCGTCGTCGTCGGTCTCGATGTGTTCGGCTTCCACCACTTGCTTCAGTCGGCCGACAATCGCACTCGGTCCCAAGCGCCGGAAGTCGAACCGTTGTAAACGGCTCAGCACGGCGGTTGCGGTGTTGGCAATCTTCTGAGGTTCGGTGGTGGCAAATACGAACACGACACGGGGCGGAGGCTCCTCGAGAATCTTGAGCAGCGCGTTCCACGCCTCGCGGGTGAGCATATGGGCCTCGTCGACGATATACACTTTGAAGCGGTCGGGGCCGCTTGCAGCGTACATGGCCCGCTCTCGCAGGTCCCGGGCATCATCGACACCCCGATTGCTCGCAGCATCGATTTCCACGACGTCCAGGTTCGCAGAGCCCGCCCAGATGCGCCGGCAGGAATCGCACTCGCCGCAGGGTTCTCCTTCGCCATCACGGCGACGCTCGCAGTTGAGCGCCATCGCCAGCATTCGGGCCGCCGTGGTCTTCCCCACACCGCGCGGCCCCGTCAACAGGTATCCGTGCGCGACGCGGTTTTTCGCCACGGCCCCGGCGAGGCCAGCCGCGATATGTTCCTGGGCGACCAGCTCGGCGAAGCGGGTGGGTCGGTACTGACGAGCGAGAGCTTTGTGGGTCATAGAGGAAATTGCCCCAGGTTACCCGAAGCGACACCTGCAATCGCTTAGCGCTGCTACCTACACGGTCCTGACGCGGTTCACGCGCACCTGCCCTCCGGACCTGGGGCGTTCGAAAGGTAGTGGTGGCGCTGCCGGCGCGCCACCCAATGCGTTTTCACGTTGCCCGCAGTCACCTCTCCACTCTTCCGCCTCGACTTGGGACTCTAGGAGGGAAAGAGCTTGGTCACCGCGGCGACCGCATCTGGGAGGGCGAACACAATCGCAATGTCACCCGGCTTGAGAAAGTCTCTGCCGCGGGGCACGATTACTTCATCGCCGCGCTCGATCGCTGCGACGAGAGTGCCTTCAGGAAACTCGATCTCCGCGAGGGACCGACCGACGACGGGAGACGTCGACGAGACGGCGAACGAGATCGCCTCGGCATCGGTGTCCTTGAAAGTAGCCACGCGAGTTACGCTGCCCCTACGCACATGCCGCATGATGGCGTTCGCCGCCGACAGTCGGGGACTGACCGCCGCATCCAGGCCGATCCGCCGCGCGAGTGAGACGTACTCGATCTTGTTCACCAGGGTCACGACTTGTTTGGCTCCCGCGTGTTTAGCTACCAGCGACGACAAGATGTTGCTCTGATCCTCATCCGTCAGGGCCACGAAGGCGTCAACATCACCGACTCCCTCGAGTTCGAGCAACTCGACATCGGTTGCGTCGCCGTTGAGAATCAGGGCCTTGTGGAGTTTTTCGGCAAACTCCTGAGCCTGCGTTCGATCGGCCACGAGCATGATGGCCTGGACCCCATGCCGCTCGAGCAACTGTGCCAGGTAGTAAGCTTCGAAACTCCCGCCGGCCACCATCACGCGCTTGAGCGTAGACGGCTCGTGCCCGCAAAAGGTCAGCGCGCGAGGCACGGACGCGGGGGTGGCCACGACGTACACCTGGTCACCTGCCAAGATCTTGGTGGAGCCCGTGGGTACGATGGTCGTGCCGTCCCGCTCGATGGCAGCGGTGAGCAGAGGAGTCTCTCCGGCCTCGCGAGTGATGTCGGCAAGCGTGCGATTGACGATCGGTGCTTCCTCGCTGACCGGAAGACTGATGACCTGCAGATCGCCATCGGCAAACACGGCGATATCCGTGGCCACAGTCGACTGGAGCAACCGGAAGGTGTCGAGGGCAAGTTCCCGCTCGGGATTGATCATCACATCGACTCCGAACGTCCTCGGGTGCAGCCGTCCGGCCTCGGCGAAGAAGTCGGGATTCGATACCCGCGTAACCCTCACCATTCCCCGTTTTCCTCGTGCGAGCATGCAGCAGACGAGGTTTACCTCGTCCACACTCGTGACCGCTACGAGAAGTTCGGCCTTGTCGATACCAGCTCGCCGAAGTATGGCAGGACTCGCCCCACTTCCCTCGATCACACCCACATCGAGGTGACTGTCGACGTACTCGAGGCGCTCCGCCTCCGTGTCGACAACCACCACATCGTGGCCTTCTCCAGACAGACGTTCGGCGACGTGAAAGCCCACTTCGCCGGCTCCAACCACCACGGCTCTCATGTTCCTCTCCTCACACCAGCGCCTTCGCTATACGCGTAGCGGCCCGCTCCACATCTTCACCTGTGATGCCAAGATGCGTCACCGCACGCAACCTCGACGGGCCAAACTGAGATAACAGCACTCCGGCCGCCTGTATGGCCTGGAGGGCATCGGTGGCGCTGTGCCGTTTTAGGTCGAGCATCACGATGTTGGTCTCCGGCGCAACAACGGTCACGTTCGGGTGGTCTGCCAATCCATCGGCGAGCACCCGCGCTGTTTCATGGTCCTGCTCGATCCGGGGCAGGTGATGATCTAGCGCGTACAGCCCCGCCGCCGCCAGGATTCCTGATTGCCGCATGCCTCCCCCCAAGCGGCGCCGCGCCACGACTCCCTCCTCCAGCAGGGCTTTCGGACCCGCCAGGCACGACCCCACCGGACACCCGAGTCCCTTGCTGAAGCTGACCATCACCAGCGCGCCCAAGCGCGCTAGGCGGCTGAGCTCGACACCGAGGCAAGCCGCTGCATTCCACAACCGGGCACCGTCTATGTAGAGCGGCACGCCCGCGGCGTCCGCCACGGCTCGCACAGCCTCCATCATCGTGCAACTCATCACCCGACCCCCAGCGGCGTTGTGGCTGTTCTCGACGGCGATGGCCGCTGTCTTTGGAAGGTATGGTGATTTGGGTCTGAGCGCCTCGCGCGCCAGCTCCGCCGTCAACAGGCCTTCTGGCGTGAGCACGGGCGCAAGCTGCACACCCCATATAACGGCTGCTCCATGTTCCTCGAAATGCAGCAGGTGCGCGGCTGCTTCAACTACGATTTCCGTACCTGGCCTGGCAAGCAGTCCGATGGCCACTTGATTGGCCTGCGTTCCCGAAGGGAAGAACAGCGCGGTCTCGTGCCCGAGCAACTCCGCTACCCGAGCCTCGAGTCGCCGCGTCGTCGGGTCGCCGTCCAGCACGTCGTCACCAACCTCCGCCTCGGCGATGGCGCGCCGCATGCCCTCGCTCGGCTTGGTCACCGTATCGCTGCGAAGATCGATCAGACCGCCGTCGGACGTCATCGCCTCATCGAGCGCCACTAGGCGAGGATGGCCCGTTGGCTGCGCTGGCGTCGAACCAAATCGTACGTTTGAGCCACTTCGCCACCGACGAGAAACACGGTGGCGGTGAAGAACATCCAGATGATCAGCAGCATCAACGCGATCGCATTGGTGTTCGAGATGATGCGGTCGACCGTTGCAAAATGGGTCAAGTACACACGATAGCCATACTTCGCAAGCTCAAAGGACAACGATGCAAACATCGCCGCGAGCAGGGCAGTATCCCATCGCACGGGCCGACTCGGCGCCAGCGTGTAGATGGCATAGAAGAGAACGACCCCAAAGGTGAATGCAGAGACGTTCGAAAGCCAGCGTCCGAGCCAGGGGAAGCCGAACGCCGGGATCGACACGAACGTATTGGCCATCACCAACACTACCGTCAGGACGACAAGCAGCAGATCGAACCCCTTGCCGACCAGCCACGCGCGATTCTCCTCAATGTCAAACACCTCGTTCAACGACACCCGCAAGGCGCCGAAGAACTGGGTGGCAAACCAGAAGAACAGCGGAATCCCGAACGCGGACAGTTGCGCCCGGCTCTCCACGACCCGCACGAAGAAATCTTCGGCGGTGGTGAATGGATCGTCGGAACGGTTATCATGGAGCGGGAGGAGACGCGAGTAAAAGCTGTGCACCTCCTCGACTATCTCACCGTCGGTGTGCACGATGTATCCCAGGGCCGCCAGCAGCAGCAGGGCAAACGGAACGATCGCGAGGAGAGCATTGAACGTGAGGGCGCTGGCGAGGAACGCGACGTTGTCCTCAAACGCCGCCACAACGACTCGCCTCACAAAGCCCCACGGCGTCAACGCCCAAGCACGCGGGCCGCCAGAAATGGGACTACTCTTCGTCGTCGGTCGCTTTGGCCTTTACTTTCCGGCTCTTCGTCCGGGAGGTGCGGGCCTTGGTAAGGCGACGATCGAGTTCGTCGCGGGCGGAATGAACGGCCGCCTTGCCCGCCTCCACCGCATCCTTGGCACCCTCACGCCCCTCGTCAATCGAGCTCCGCGCCGTCTCGAGTCCGTCCTCTACCCATGCC